>JBAXHE010000001.1:0-162642 GCA_037139055.1 Betaproteobacteria bacterium
CTCAACGTTGATTTGCTGATCAAGAACGATCAGGGAGAAACCTTGCTGACCTGGCGCGAAGACGAATTCTATGGCCCGGGCTGGCACATTCCCGGGGGCATCCTGCGCTTCAAGGAAAAACTTTCAGAGAGAATTCAAAAGGTTGCCCTCGCCGAACTGGACTGTACGGTGAGTTTCAGCGCTACGCCCATTGCAATCAACGAGCTTTTTGCTCCGCATCGAAATATTCGCGGGCATTTTCTTTCCTTACTCTTTGACTGCCGACTGCTAAGCTCACCCACATCCGAGCTCAAGTTTTCCCCTGAAATGCCGAAGAATGGTCAATGGCGGTGGCACCAACACTGCCCCGATGACCTGATTCGAGAACATGAGATTTATCGTTCTTTCATCTGACTTTTCAGGCATCAATGCCATCGTAGCCCAATCTGCCACATGGATTCGGTCAACCAATTTTTTGTTAGGGTAATCAATGGCAGTCCAACAAGCAAAAGACAGTACTCAGGGCATTGACAGCACGCCACTTGAACCCGAAGCCCCTGCACCCCAAGAAACGGCTGCAGACTGTCTGCTCACGCCAGCCGAGCTGGAAAAAAGAAACGATCTGAAGAACAGGAAGCCCTACGTCGCCGCAAAACTGGCCCGGGTTTCCGAGATGGAAGAGCGGGGTGAAATCAGCCCGATCATCCGTCTGGAAAAAAGCTATCTGTGCAATTTCCAATGTACGCACTGTTCTGCCGAGTACTACATGGATCGTCACCTGAAAAATGTTCTGAAGGTCGTCGATGCGCGCCGAAAGATTGATCTCGATGACATCCGCCGCCTGTCCAGGGAAGCCGATGAACTGGGGCTGGCACGTTTTGTCATTACCGGTGGAGAGCCTCTGGTGATGAAGGATTTCGACGAAGTCGTGGCGGCCATCGATCCGGACAAGCATTACATCATCACCGACACCAACGGCTGGTTTCTTGACGACAAGCGCGCCCAGCACCTCAAGTCAATTGGCGTAGAGAAGGTTCAGTTATCGCTCGACAGTTTCAATGAGCAGGATCACGACAGCTTCCGCAACAAACCTGGGTCGTACAAGCGGGTCATGCGCGCCATCGACGCCACGCTCGATGCCGGACTCAACCTGTTGCTGTCCACCGTCCTGGTCAAAGGCCGTGTCCAGACGGAAGAATTCCGTCAGCTCTGCCAATTCGCCACGGACAAGGGGGTCGGTCTGTACGTATCCTATGCCAAGCCGACGGGTTCCTGTTCCGAACACCCTGAATTCGTGATTGAAAAAGAAGACGCCGACCTGCTGCGGGAACTCGAAAAGGAGTACAAGGTGTTCTCGCACATGACCCCTTCCTACGGTTCATTCAAGGGCTGCATTACCGTCAAGGGCATCATCACGGTGACCTCGACCTTTGAGGTTACGCCTTGCCCTTACATTGACATGTCACTCGGCAATCTCCGGGAAACGTCCTTGAAGGACATCCTCGCCCGCGGCATGCGCAACCCCTGGCTGGGCCCTCACCGCCCGGATTGCATCATCGGTGAAGACAATAAATTCATCAAGTTGCATGCGGCGAAAACGCAGCACGCCAAGCACTTGCCAATTCCCTGGGGACAGGGATTTTCGGACACTGATTCGCTAACTGATTAATCCTCGACGTCATTAACTCTAAACATTTTGAAACGCATAATCGGCCAAAATCGACTCAATCGAACCGCCACTTCAAGGAAAAGCAGCGTCGCATGGAAAAAATCACGGTTCTCCCGCAACACCCCACGCCTCTTGATAGCCAAGCCTTGTTCGACGAGCATGGGCGACGCCTTCCGGGCCCTGTCGCAATGGCTAATCAGAAAACCCGTCGTCATTTTATTTGCAGCCAACCCGACATCAACTATGCAGACATCCATGCCCGCATCAGTACCGGCCTTGATCGCGACTGTTCCTTGTCGGCGGCGGGTTTCGAGCAACGGGCCGAAGCCATCCTGGATCGTCTGCGCGCTGACCCGGCACTGCGGAATATATTAAACGGCGCCCATGTCCCCTTTTTCCTGCCCCAGGCCATTCATCAGGATATCGGCAAGGCCCTCGACGAACAGTACCTGCCCGCAGTTCAGCGTTCATTCCAGTCGCGCTTCCCGGACTATGCTTTTGTCAATCATCACAAGGGCGGACTCGAGGGCAAGCTTTCGATCGCCAACGGTTCGCGTCATGATCAGCTGCTGCAGGCCATGAACGAAGGCGTGGTGGTCGGACACTACTTCCCGTGCCTGCTCGAATACTCTGTTCCGGCGGCCATTGAGCAGTTACAGAATATTCCCGGTGAAATCCTTCTGGCTGGGGGCTTTGACACCTGTGCAGCGTTCGTCGGCAGCCCGGAACTCTTGCTCAAGTCGCACGATTACCCCCCGCTGCTCTGGCTCGCGGCACTCAAGGGAGAACGCGAAGACATCGGTTACCATTTTGAGGCCTACGGCTACAACCTGACGTTCAACCGCCGCGCCCACCTGGGGCAGGTCGCCGAATACTGGGCCAGCGGGCTGGTCGTACTGGGCTAGGTGGAACACTTTGAAATTGACCATGAACAAGCAATTTGAAACGATTATTTTTGATTTCGATGGCACGCTGATCGATTCAGCGCCAGGCATCCTGAATGCCTTTTCTGCGGCCTTGCGCGAGGTCGGCATAGAAGCGCAAGCCCCGCTTGATTCGCGCCTGATCGGCCCACCCCTGAGGGAGACTCTGATTCGTCTCAGCGGGAGTGATGATGCCGCGGTGATTCAATCGCTGTCCCATTCTTTTAAACAGCATTACGACACGGTCGGCGTACTCAACACCAAGGCTTATCCCGGCGTTGATAACATGCTGAAGCGCTTCGTAGCCGCCGGATCGGCCCTGCACCTCTGTACCAACAAGCGCATTTCCGTCACTCAGGCCATCCTTGAGCATCTTGGCTGGGCAGGAGAATTCATTTCCGTTTACGCCCTCGACATGGTTGAGCCCAGGCTACCGGGGAAACCGCAGCTCCTGGCCAAACAGATCGTCGAGCAAGGCCTCGTGGCGGAAAAAACCATCTACGTCGGTGACAAGCAGGAAGATGGCGCGGCCGCAGACGCCAATACCATGGCTTTTTATTATGCGGCCTGGGGATACGGTGAGCTTAAGAAAGATCAGTTGAAGACCAACTGGACATGGTTGAATCATCCGGAAACGCTGTGCACTATTGCTGAAATTGCCGCTCTCTCCGGTGGCGCGAACCAATCATGACATCCCTCCTCGCCGACGATCCACTGCCCTCCGACCTGGACAGCATCATGCTGCGCGTGGACGGGCTTTGGCAGCGCTTGCGCGATGAAAATCTGTTCATTACCGGAGGAACCGGATTTTTCGGGCGCTGGCTTCTGGAAAGCCTGGTTCATGCGAACCAGCAATTCAAACTGAATCTGAAAATCACCGTGCTGACGCGCGATGAGAAGGCATTCAAAGCCAGGGCTCCGCAGCTCGCGGCGGATGCCGCAATCACTTTTCATCGCGGCGACGTCACCAATTTCGACTTTCCCGAGGGCCGCTTTTCCTTGCTCATCCACGCTGCGACGACCTCGGCCGATGAAACCTTTCACGGCGAGGACCCATTGCGCAAATTCGACACGCTGGTCAATGGCACCCGGCACACCCTGGAGTTTGCCGCAGCCTCAGGCATTCGGCGCATTCTGCTGATCAGTTCGGGGGTCGCCTACGGTCCCCCTCCGCCAGGCGCAACATCGATCAATGAAGACTATAACGGCGCGCCGGATCCCAGTGATACCAACTCTGCTCTGGGCCAGGCCAAACGTGCGGCAGAATTCCTCTGCGCCTACTTTGCACAGAAACACCAGATGAGTTATTCGGTCGCCCGATGCTTCTCGTTTGTTGGTCCGTTTCTGCCCCTGAATATTCACTACGCGATCGGTAATTTCATCGACCAGGCGCTGAACTCCGAGGCCATCGTTGTAAAAGGGGATGGCACGCCGCTACGCTCCTATCTCTACATGGCGGACCTGGTGACCTGGCTGCTCAAGGCACTGCTCGATGGACAAAATGCGCGCGTTTACAACGTCGGCTCGGATCAGGCCATCACTATTCGCGAACTGGCGCACCTGGTGCGAGATGTGGTCAGCCCCGGCAAACCTGTCGAGGTACTCGGCGAGCCTTCGTTCAGTGTCGGCAATGTTGTCCGCAACGTCTATGTACCGGATATCGACCGGGCAACAAACGAGCTTGGAGTGGATGTCTGGACAGCACTGCCTGAAGCGATCAAACGTACGGCTGAACACGCCTCAATATCCATGGGACGGAAAGGAAGAGAGATGTGATGTCACAAGAATTTCCCGGAATCACCACGATGTTGATTCCACTCTACAACCATGAACGTTTCATCAACCGGGCGCTTGATAGCCTGCTGTCTTCCGATTGCAGCCAAATTGAGTTGATCATCGCTGACGATTTTTCGTCGGATCAATCACTTTCGATGGCCAAGACATGGCTGGAGCAGCATCAGGATAAATTTTTCAGAACAGTACTTATCGCCAATGAGCGAAACCTCGGCATTACGGCCAACCTCAACAACATGATTGAACAGGCGAGCGGCGAATTCATTTCCGCGCTCGCCTCAGATGACATGCTGGCCAAACACTCCATTGACAATCAGAAGCGGCAACTGATGTGCAACGCCTCAATTGACTTTGTTTTTGTTAATTGCGCCATCATTGACATTGATGACAATATAATAAAAAAGAGCGTTGTCGGCGAGCTTCAATCAAAGCTGCTGGCTTCACCGACCTACACCATGCTGAATGTACTGTTCAACTGGAATGTGATCTGGTCGCGGCTGTTCGCTCGCAGAAAGCGGTTTATCGAGTTCGGTCGCTATATCGAGAAACACACGATTGAAGATCGGTGGAGTGCCCTTAAAATCATGAACACTCACCGATATTCCTATCTACATGAAATCGGCTATTTATACCGTTTCAGAGGGTTTGAGGCGCACCCAGCCATTAACAGTGACGACGCCCGTTATGACTTTCACCGGGCCGAACGGCTTCTGCACCCCGAGGCAAAAGGGTTGCTGTACGTTCTTCTCTGGATTCGCCGTTTGCCATTCAGAACCAACCGAGGGAAGTGGCCCTGCCGACTGAACATAACATGAAGACAGCCTACCTTTTAAGCAATTCTGAAATAGCCGGAGTTCATGCCAACAAGGTACTCGGCAAAGCGCTATATTGCCCTTTGGAAGATGCATCATGAAAGCCTACGTACGCGGGAAATCTGTCTATTTAAGGGAAACAACAGTTGATGATGCTGACTTCATTGTCCGGCTAAGAACCGATGCGAATAAAAGCAAGCATCTTTCCCCAACGGCTGACAACATCGGCCAGCAAAAGGACTACATCTGCCGCTATTTGACTAGTCGTACCGAGTACTATTTTATTATCTGCGGATGGGATAACAATCCAGTTGGCACCATTCGCATCTACGACATACAAAACGACAGCTTTTGCTGGGGAAGCTGGATTCTTTCAGACGAGGCCCCACCGAATGCCTCGATAGAATCCGCCTTGTTAATCTATGACTTCGCCTTCTATTCTCTGCATTACAAAAAATCACACTTTGATGTCAGGAAGGAAAACCAGAGAGTGGTTGCTTTTCACCAGCGCTTTGGCGCCATAATAGTCCGCGAAGACGAGATAAATTACTACTTCCAATACAGCCAGGAAGATTACCTTAAGACCCGACAACGCTATCTTCGCTACTTGCCGTAAAGACACCCATGAATATCGATAAATGCCAGATTTTTGATTTGCCGAGAATTAATGATCCGCGCGGGAATCTGACTTTTGTCGAGGCGGAACGTCACATCCCGTTTGATATTCGCCGGGTTTACTACTTATATGACGTTCCTGGCGGGGCAGAACGCGGCGGACATGCGCACAGGAAATTGCATCAATTCATCATCGCCATGTCAGGTTCATTCGACATCCATATTGACGATGGATTCAGAAAGAAGACGGTTCACATGAACCGCAGTTATTACGGTCTCTATTTGTGTCCAATGATCTGGCGAGGAATCGACAACTTCTCATCCGGCGCCGTATGTCTTGTCCTGGCGTCAGACTATTTCGACGAAGCTGACTACTACCGAAGTTATGATCAATTTGCCATTGATGCACAGAAGGTGAACAAATAAAGCTCATTCCTTTCCTCGATCTCGCTCGGGGGCACCAATCCATACGCGAGCCTCTTGACGCGGCTTACCGACGGGTCATGGATTCCGGCTGGTTTGTCTTGGGCCCGGAGCTGGAAGCCTTCGAATCCGAATTTTCGGAGTACTGTGAAACCAGACACTGCGTCGGGGTTGGCAACGGACTCGAGGCGCTGCACCTGTTGCTTAGGGCCTATGGAATCGGCCCGGGCGATGAGGTCATCGTGCCGGCGAATACCTTCATTGCCACGTGGCTGGCGGTCAGCCAGACGGGTGCAAAGCCCGTCCCGGTCGAGCCCGATGTTTCAACCTTCAATATCGACCCGACACGCATCGAAGAGGCAATATCTCCGCGCACGCGCGCCATCATTCCAGTCCATCTCTACGGCCAGCCAGCAGACATGGACGCCATCAACGCCATTGCCCTGAAACATGGGCTGCTGGTTATCGAAGACGCGGCACAGGCCCACGGCGCGCGTTACAAGGGCCGTAGAACAGGGTCACTTGCCCATGCTGCAGCAACCAGCTTCTATCCGGGCAAGAATCTGGGAGCCCTCGGCGATGGCGGAGCCGTCCTGACTGACGATGAAGCAATCGCCACAAAAGTCAGGCATTTGAGAAACTATGGGTCACAGGAAAAGTATATTCATTGCATTCCTGGCTACAACAGCCGCCTTGATGAAATGCAGGCAGCATTCCTGCGGACGAAACTGACTGTTCTAGACGAGTGGAATCTGGCCAGAAGTCACGTAGCAACACAATATGCCGGCCTTCTCGCGACAGCGCATATCACGCTGCCCACGGTGCCTGAATATGCGGAGCCCGTATGGCACCTGTTCGTTATTCAAAGCGACCGGCGCGATGATCTAAAAGCTCACCTTGCGCAATGCGGCGTATCAACGGCGATTCACTACCCAACCCCGGCACATAGGCAGGCTTGCTACCAGGAAGCGATCACTTGCCAGCTCCCCCTTACGGAAAAACTCTCCAGAAGCATCCTGAGCCTGCCCATGCATCCTCATCTCACCCCTTCAGAACTAAAGCAAATTGCTGAAGCCATGTTGAGCCACGGGCAATCACCAGAGTGAGGAATATGACATCTATTAATAGAGCAGCCAGTTCGTTGCAACAGATTTGTAACGAACTGGACAGCCAAACAAAGTTTGCATTTTTGGTGCACGAACCCACAATGCTCGCTCACTACAGAGATGTTTGGGAGGCCATGGGTTCTACTGAATTCACCATACTGCTGACCAAACACTTTGCTATTGACGAAAGCGGGAAGGAAAAACGCGGCGCCGCTGACTTCCTGAAATACGTTCGTGCGCAAAACTTCAAGGTGCTCGACGTTGAACACATCATTGATTGTGGCATTAAATTCGAATACGTCGTATCAAATCACATGATCTCTGGTTCAACCGATGAAATCGTCAGCGAAACCGATGACGAAACGTTCAAGAAACAGCTTAATCGGGGTTTGGTGTTGATGGGGAAGGAACCGGCATGGCGATTTGGCCCCAAAAGAGGCACCTACTTGCCGTTACAGGTAGGAAAGAAACAAATCCGCTTTATGTATGGCGCCGACATCAGTGAGGGCTGGAGTCTGAAAAAATGGAATTCGATTTACGACCTATTCCTTTGCCACGGCGCTAACGATGAGAGGGAAATCAACAAGCGTTTCAGCGGGGAAACCCATGTCATGGGATACCCGAGATATGACCGTTTCTTCTCTGAAAACATCGATCTGAGCGGAATCAGGAATGAGTTCGCCATCTCAGCAGCAAAGAAAACCGTGCTGTGGATGCCAACTCTGGGCGGAGACTATTCATCCATCCCGCTGTTTGCCGAAGCGCTTTCTGCCCTAAGCGGGAAATTCAACCTGATTGTCAGGCCGCACCCCATTTCCTTTGTCCAGGAACTACCATTCATAGACTTGCTGGAAAAACTCAACTTCACAATCGACAGAAACGCTGTGCGCGACATGAACGAGCTGTTCGGGATCGCTGATGTGGTACTGGCTGACAATGGAGGGACGCCATTTTCCGCCATATTTCTCGGGAAGAATGTCATTTTCCTCGACGTTCCAGAGCCAACGACGGATTCCTATTTTGCTGACTCCTCAGTCCTGGAACTCAAGAAGCACCTCCCGACAATCAGTGCACAAGAAATCCATCGACTCGACAGCATGTTGGATTCTGATGAATTTTTTATCGAAAACACCAAAACTATTGAGAACATGTTCAGTCTTTACTTCAACTCCCCCCGTGGAGGCGGAGCAACCCGTGTAGCCAAGATACTGAATTCTTTACCGTAAGAATTGTATATTTTGCGCAAATGTGACCTCTAACCTTCAGGCCATAATCAATCGGACTCCCGGAATCAGGGAAATCTAAGGCTTGATGTTTGAATCGGAATGGGCATGGTTATCTGGATCATCGGTTTATCGGGAAGTGGCAAAACGACATTGGCCAACTTAGTGGTTGAACGGCTTCGTCAAAAGGGTGAAAAAGTGGTTCTGCTGGATGGCGATTCGATACGAACGCTTTTCGGAAATGATGTCGACCACAGCATTGACGGGCGACGACGTAACGCGGAACGACTCTCTGCCTTATCGAAGTTCATCTCCGACCAGGGCATACACGTCGTCGCCGCAGTGCTTTCCATTTTCCCAGAATGGCAGCTCTGGAACAGAGAAAGCATTACGGACTACTCTGAGGTCTATGTAAAAGCATCAATGCAAACGCTCCTCAGGCGGGACATCAAGAATTTATATGCAAGAGCTCTAGCAGGAGAAATTGACAACGTAGTCGGCGTAGACATTCCCTTTCCCGAACCCGAAAGACCGGAACTGGTTATTGACAACGACCTTGATCGTATCGAATTTGACAGTCTGGTCAATGACATCATGAATCTCCCCCCGGCCAGGAAAGTACTGGAACACCGATGAGTTTACTGGGGTGTTTTTTTATTCTGGCATTTGTCGAAGTCGTGCTGATTCTGACCATAAAACTGCAGCGACGCAGTTTCCAGTGGCTCATTACCGAGCGCGACGAACTTCCCCTATTCGATACTCAGGCCCTCAAGAAATTCTTTGATTACAGTTTTGACCCGCAACTGGGTTGGGTGCGAAGAGCAAACTCCAGCGGCATAGAACACGGCGACAACGGTCCCGTTGAATTTCATATCGACGCAACTGGGGCTCGCCTCAACCCGATACCGGCCACCCCAGCGACAATGGTAGTTTTTGGCGACTCCTATGCCTTTTGTCGTCAGGTTGCCGATGACCAAACGTGGGAAGCTCAACTCTCAAGGCAAGAAGGATTCGGTGTTCTGAATTTCGGGGTCGGCAACTATGGTGTCGATCAGGCCCTGTTGCGCTACGAAGGCCTGGTTTTGCCCGACACCGTCAACATCGCTGTCATGTGTTTTGTGCCCGAGACGATTTGCCGGATCCAGTCGTACTGGAAGCATTATCTGGAATTCGGCAACACCTTTGCATTCAAGCCGCGCTTCGTTCTCAACGACAAACAAGAGTTATTGCTTCTGGAAAATCCGGTCCGCTGTCCTGAAGATTTCGCCAGCATTCAGGAGAAACTTCCGGCAATACGCAAAGCCGATGCTTTCTATGCAACAAAATTCCGTTCGCTGCAGTTCCGTTTCCCCTACCTGTTAAGCCTGCTGCGCAACCCATGGAAACAAAGCCAGCTGATAGCAGCGGTTGCGACGCGTGCGCTACTACGCTCTTTTCGTATGAACAGCCGCTTGTTTGAAAACCTCCCGTTCACGCTGATCATGAAAAACAATGTTCGCGATGCGCATCGGCTTTACAAGGATGCTAATTCGACCCAATTGCTCGATGCCATAATGATAAGATTTGCTGAAGAGGCCAGGCGCCGGGGGCATACACCACTGGTGATGGTGATACCCCAATTTTTTGATATTCAGCTGAGCAGAAACGGGCTCACTCCCTACCAGGAATATTTCATCAAGCTGTCGTCAAAAATGTCCGTTATCGATCTGACAGAACCACTGCTTGCATCAGCATCGCGGAACAATTACATCAACGATCAGTTTGGCGGGCATCTGTCTGCCGAGGGAAATCGTTTGGTTGCTGAAACCGTTTCGAGCTGGTTGAAAACAACGACAAAGGCAAATATCTGAATGCGGATTACTTACCGAAACGCCAACAACAAGGATTATTGGACAAAACGCTGGGATGACATTCCGGCAGATTCTCCCATGGAAAATCTCGAGGTCTACCCACTCAAGTACGCCCAAATGACTGTTGTCGACAAAGCGGGCAAGATTCTCGAAGCGGGGTGTGGCGCCGGGCGCATTTTGCGTTACTACCACGAAAGAAACCACGACATCATTGGCATCGACTTCATTGCTGGTGCCATCAACAAACTCAAGGCAATCGACCCGACGTTGCGTGCAGAGGTGGGCGACATTACCCAACTTCAATTTGCCGACGCATCGTTCAACTATGTTCTTGCCTTCGGCCTCTATCACAATCTGGAAAAAAATCTGGACCACGCCATCAAGGAGACTCACCGGGTATTACAAAAAAATGGCCTGGTTTGTGCGTCGTTCAGGGCTGACAATATCCAAACCCGGCTCACGGATTGGCTAACGGAAAAAAAGACAAAGACCAGCGTTGCTAACAACAACTCTCGCTCGTTCCATAAAATGAATCTGACGCGAAATGAATACGTTGATTTATTCAGGAACGCAGGATTCGCTGTCAATTTTGTCGGACCGGTTGAGAACATGCCCATCCTGTACAAATTCTCATTTTTCCGCGCTGCCGATCACAAAATATTTGATGAAAACAAAGGAAGACGGGATGGCTACCGCCTTTCATGGTTTGGCCAACGCCTGCAGAATTCTCTGATGCACTATTTCCCTGACCAGTTTTGTAATATTTACGTTCTGATCGCGCAGAAGGTCTAAGCCCCCAATGCGCCCAAAGACCATGACGAGCGAGACCACCAGCCCAAGCCTGAGTCACGGCGATACTCGTCATTTTTCTTTTGGCACCAAAGGAGAAACCCTATGTCGCTTGGCGTCTCTGGTCAAAGAAGCCAAGATTCCTGATATTTTTGTCTTCTCGTTAGTCGAATGGGCTGCATCAGAAACCAGCGTTATCAATGCCATCTGCGCAAAATTTGGAAACTCTCTTCTGGCGATTAGAAGTAGCGCTTTAGCCGAAGACACTCCCGAAGCCTCAATGGCCGGGGCATTTCTAAGCAAGCTTAATGTCAATAGCTGCAATCGTTCCGAACTCACATCAGCCATAGATCAGGTCAAGCGCTCAATGACCGGCGACCCGCGTGACCAGATACTGGTTCAGCCGATGGTCAGTGACGTCGCAGTCAGCGGCGTGATCATGACCTTCGACATGGTTCATGGCGCGCCTTACTACTGCATCGACTACGATGATGAAACGGGACGCACCGACATCGTCACTTCAGGAAATGGCGTTCATAAGAGCCTGTTTGTCTTTAGAAACGCCGACAGCAGCATGATCAGATCGGCCCGGGTGGCGCATTTCCTGCGCATGGCTCGCGAACTGGAATCCATTTGCCAATGCGCGACTCTGGATATCGAGTTCGCCCTGGACAAGGCCGGACAATTGCATCTGCTCCAGGCCCGACGCATCGCCCTCGCCAGAAACTGGCATCTGATCACGGAACAACGGATCAATAAGCAATTAACTCGCGTCGAACACTTCTTGCGCAACTGCTCAGCGAAGAAGAACGGTATTTTGGGTAAGCGCACCATTCTCGCGGTCATGCCCGACTGGAACCCGGCAGAAATCATTGGCACAACCCCACGACCGCTTGCCGCATCCTTATACCGGGAATTGATTACCCACTCGGTGTGGAGTCGTGCACGCGCGGCCATGGGCTATCGCCACGTACGCGATGCCGAGCTGATGGTGCTCATCAACAGCCACCCCTATATCGATGTGCGCAACAGCTTCAATTCATTTCTGCCCGCCCTCCTGCCCGATGCGATTGGCGAAAAACTGGTCAATGCCTGGCTTGATCGCTTGGAAAAATGCCCCGAGTTCCATGACAAGGTCGAGTTCGATGTGGCGCTGACCTGCCTCGACTTTTGTTTTATTGAGGACTTCAAGACGCGCTATCCCGGAGTTCTTGAAGCGGATGAATTTGAAACATTCCACCACGCACTGACGGAACTGACGCGGCTCTTTCTCTCGCCAGACCCTGAAAACTCTCTTGATCTTGCTCTGCATTCCATCGCGGCGCTGGAAAATTCAGCGCGACCTGATGAGCTCGACAAGAATGTCTTTTCTCACCTGACGCGTGCCAGCGCCCTGCTCAACCAGTGTCGAGAGCAGGGGACCCTGTCTTTTGCCATCGTTGCTCGGCATGCTTTCATCGCTGAGTCCCTGCTGCGTTCGGCGGTCAGACGTGAAGCGCTCACTGAAGCACGTCTGTCGGAGTTCAAGCGCAGCATCAACACCATTACGCGCAGCATGGTCGAAGAGTTTTCAAGCGCCTGCAACGAATCTCTATCTCGCATCGATTTCCTGAAAAAATATGGTCACTTGCGCCCTGGAACCTATGAAATCACCTCATTGCGCTATGACGAGCGTGATGACCTGTTTCTCGATGCGCTGCCCGGGCCGACATGCGCCCCACTCACCCCCTTTGTGCTCACCGATGCCGAGCGCAGGGCGATCAACGCGCTGTTGATTGAATCCCGACTCGACGTGTTAAACGCCGACCAGCTGTTTGATTACGCGGCCAGAGCCATTGCCGGACGCGAATACACGAAGTTCGTATTTACCCGCTGCCTCTCGGACGCCTTGTCGTTGATCGCCGGCTGGGGAGAAACGCATGGTTTGTCGCGTGATGACTTATCGCATCTGGACTGGCAGGACATATCCAGCAGCCTGACTCGCCCGATAATGGATGATCTTGATCGGCATTTTCTGGATTTGGCTGACACTTCCCGAAACAGTATGGCTTCATCCCACGCCTTCAAGTTAGCGCACATCATCTGCGGTATTCGAGATATCTACGTTGCCACCCTGAATCGCAGTGTTCCCAATTTTATCGGTATCGGCGTTGTGACAGGGGGTGTGGTTCGGCTGGAAGCCAATACACCCACGACGGCAAACATCAAGGGGCGTATTGTCTGTATCGAAAATGCCGACCCGGGGTTCGACTGGATATTCACGAAATCCCCAGCCGCTCTGGTAACCTGCTTTGGTGGAGCCAACTCACACATGGCTGTGCGCTGCGCCGAATTCGGTCTGCCGGCAGCCATTGGTTGCGGAGACCAGATTTACCAGCGAATCATTGCTGCCAGTTGTGTTGAACTCAACTGTGCGGAGAAAATTCTGAGGCCTATCTATGCCGGATAACCAATGTCGTATCGGCGTCACCATGCGGGTGGTGAATGCACACGGCTATCATGAGCCACGCGATGCTTTGGCCCAGGTCTGGTCAGATTTTCTCGGAGCGGTGCTAGAAAATCCGCTGTGGCTTGCGCTGCCCAATCTCGGAGCAAACGCGATTGGCGATTATTGTGCCGCATGGGGAATAAACCGTTTGATCCTCAGCGGAGGCGAGAACATTGGCGACGCTCCCCTGCGCGATGAAACTGAAAACGCTTTATTAGCCTGGGCGAAGGAGAACAATATCCCGGTACTTGGCATATGCCGCGGTATGCAGATGATGTCGTCGTTTATGGGATCGCCGCTACATCCTGTCGACAAGCATGTGCGTCAGCGTCATGTGTTGAGCGGGGAAATCACCCACGAAGTGAATAGCTTTCATGCTTACGGACTGACCACATGCCCTGATGGATTCAAGGTCATCGCCCGCTCAGAAGATGGCGAAATAGAGGCCATCAGCCATGCCGAACTCCGTTGGGAAGGCTGGATGTGGCACCCGGAACGCGAAGCCCCCTTTCACCCCGCCGATATCGATCGATTTCAGAAATTATTCAGATGAAAGCCATTATTCTTGCTGCCGGACGGGGAAGTCGTTTAAAAAACCTGACCGATGACTGCCCAAAATGCCTAGTCACTCTGCGTGGAAAACCCTTGCTCGACTGGCAACTCGAAGCGCTTCGCCAGGCCGGCATTAGCGAAATTGCCATTGTTACCGGCTACAAGCGTGAACTGCTTGGCGATCGGGGATTGATCGAATTTCACAACCCGCGCTGGGAAGAAACCAACATGGTGTCGTCACTCGCTTGCGCCCAGAAGTGGCTACTTTCCGAACCCTGCATCGTCAGCTACTCCGATATTTTTTATGTCCCAGCAGGCGTCAGTTCACTGATCACAAGTAGCGCAGACCTGGCCGTGACTTACGACCCGCACTGGCTTAAACTTTGGCAGGAGCGCTTTTCAGACCCTTTGATCGATGCCGAAACTTTTCGCCTGAATTCGAACAACACCCTCAGCGAGATTGGCAACTCCCCTAAAACCGTGCAGGAAGTTGAAGGGCAATACATGGGCTTATTGCGTTTCACTCCGGCCGGATGGAAAGAGGTGCTACAAGTTCGTGAAGGCTTGTCTGCCCACGAATGCGACAGAATGCACATGACCGGCACCTTGCAGAAAATCATCGAGGCCGGTCGTGTGCCGATTGAGGCTATTCCCTACGACGGCTCTTGGGGCGAAATAGATACGGTTGAAGATTTAATGCTTTATCGGTCATGAAATAATCGAATGAGCCACCTTCCACTCAGCGTCTCATTGCAGACCTACAACCGCGGTCACAACGGATATTTTCGTGCGGCCCTGGACGCCATCCTGGCCCAGACCTACGCCGATTTCGAGCTATTGGTCATTGACAACCACAGCACCGATGAAACGCCCGATATCGTCCTGTCTTATAAAGACCCCCGCCTGACGTATATCCGCCTGCCTCCCGGAGGGACGCCGGCGGACAGCATTCGCCGCGCGTTTGGCTCCAGCCGCGGACAATACCTGCTGACCACGCATGATGATGACGTGATGGACCCAACGATGATAGCGCGGCAAATGGACTGTGTCCGTGCGCATCCGGAACTCGCGTGTCTGGCCACGAACGTTCGCTTAATCAACGAGCAGGGCGCCATCATCCAGGAGCGACTGTATGAAATCAAGGCCGATCGATTTTTTGCCGCGGGGAAGTACATCCAGACCTACTTTGAAGAAAAATTCTGGCTTCCCACTCCAAGCTTGTTGTTCAAGCGTGATCATCACTCAAAAACGATTCGCTCATTCGTTCGTGAAACAAAAGCGCAATACTCGCCCAGCGGGGATATCGCCGGCCTTTTCCGCCTCAACACCCGTGCTTCGGTAGGCATTCTAGCCGAGCCTCTGTTGTCCTATCGACAGCACAGCATGCAGGAATCGCGAACCGTCGATCAAAGTGGCCCTTTAGTCGCTCTGGCAAAATATGCTGAAACATTGCTGGCCGCAAACCGAACAAACCCTGACCTAAAATCCCTGATGCCCGCCATACGCGCCTTCTCGGTGCGCTATCAGGCACAGGACAGCCTGTTCAAGTTGGCAGGGAAATCACTTGAACGCCGTTTGTCTGCGCTGAAAAATCGATGGGAGAAACGCGTCTCGGCCGAAGATCGTGGGCTTGACGCCATCCTTCCGTTTGAAGTGCTTCTCGGTGAATTCAATCTGGGCTTAAGTGTTCCAGCGGCGACTCTCAAACAACTCGAACAGCTCCCGGCCAAGGGCAGAAGCCAACTCGCTTACCGGCAATGGGCCCAGCTCATTCACCACGGCGCCTCGATTTTTTCTGGACACCCTCAACTGCGGCGAGTTGCCATACTGGGCAGCATGTTCACCGCTTTTCTTCTGGTGCTGAGTGCGCGGAAAGCGGGCATCGAAGTCATTTGTTGTTTTGACTCAAGCCCGGCCAGGATAGGCCATGAAGTTTTTTCTGTCCCCATCGTCCCACTGGAGAAAATTCGCAATTACCACTCACGCATTGACGCCGTCATTCTGAGCAGCGAACGTGATCATGACGAGGGACTTCGAAACATTATTCAGAAACACAGTGCAGCAGAGCAATTTATGGTCCATTCCTGGAAGGACCTGGCGATGACCGCCACGACTTCGGATAATATTAATAACGTCTTTCGGAAAGCTAATTAATGAACTCGCCTGACAACCAGCCTGACCAAGCCGATGATAATGAAGAGTTACTCGTTTCAATTGTTGTTTACAACTATGACTCGAATGCACTCGAGGCATTGCTTGATTCAATCTTCAGTCAGCGTGTTATCAAAAACTTTGAAGTCATCATCTGCGACGATGCAACAGCCGACCGTTCTTGGGCTATCGCCAACGAATACATGGCTAAGCACCCGGAACACATCACGCTTACGCGAAACCAGGTTCCCCTGGGGGCCGGGCCCAATGTCGGAAAAGGCATGCAGATGGCCAAGGGGAAGTACTTCGTTGACCTGACACGTGATCGGAAATTCAATCCCGAGTACATTCTCAAAACCATCGCAGAGCTTGAATCGGATTGCCTGATCGTGCATTCATTTGTGGGCAGAAACAAGGAGTTCCGACCCCACCTCGGCATGGTCAAACCTTCGCCTGAATTGAAGCGCAGCGAAAACCCCTTGGTCAGCATCTGTATTTACAACTATAACTACGGGCGTTTTTTGAAGCAGTGCCTCGAAAGCGTGGCCGAGCAGACCTACGGCAATATCGAGATCTGTTTTTCCGACAATGCCTCGACTGACGATTCGTGGGCAATCGCTTTGGAGTTCGCAAAGAAGTACCCAAAGCGCATGAGCTTGACGCGCAACCGGATGAACTTTGGGCCATCCGCCAATCTTATAAACTGCTTCATGAATTATCAAGGGAAGTACATGCTGACGCTGTGCTCGGACGATGCGATGAAGCCGCAATTGGTTGAGCGCTGCGTCAGCTTGCTCGAAAAATACCCGGATGCCGCATTTGCGATGGTCCATCGCGAAATTGTCGATGATGAAAACAACCCGACAGAAGAACCTCCATTTTATGACCAGACCTGTTTGATCCCCGGGGAAGAACAGGCCGCCGTCTATATGATGGCCGCCATCAATCCCTGTGTTTCTCAGATTCTCTACAATCGCGAAAAGATCCAGGTCAAAGACACCTCGGGAGGCATCAATGTTCGCTGGTTCGGTGCCCGTCTTCTGGATTTCAGATTGTGCAGTGAATATCCGATGGTTTATATCAAGGACCCTCTGCTGATCAATCGGGTTCATCCCTTAAGCGACGGCGCGCTGATTGATGACAACCTCATGCAATGTATCGGGCAGTTTGTGCTGTTACACCAGTTCTCGGAAATCGCCGAAGCCAATGGCCTTACAAAAGCTTCCGGAAGAATGGGAGAAGCCATAGAGAAAGTCGGAAAATTGTGCCTTCGCTACTGCGCGCGCTTCCTGCTGCAGAACCAGGAAACCACCGCACTGCGCTACCTTAACCTGGCACAAGCCATCTTCCCGGGAATTATTTCCGACCCGACCTGCTCTGAGCTACAGGGCTATTGGCATCGATCAATGGCCAACGGTAAATCGCAAGAGGAAATCCTGAAATCACTGGCCAGTCAAACGGAACTTACTTTACGCAATGTTTCGTATCCGGCGCCACCTGGGAGTATCGCTTGCTAACCGGTGAAAATTGGCTGGCATGGCGTTACCCAAGGCAATGATCGATTTCGTGTCGAAATGCAATCGCACTTACAGGATTACCTCATGAACTACCTGATCGTACTGCCGAAGGCCTCCGCAAAATCGTCCGGTGGATACAACGTTTTCCCGGTCGGGATCGCTTATGTGTCTGCCTATATGAAAGCTCATGGGCATCGCGTATTCACGGCGAATCTGGAATTTTTTGACGAGTCAACTTTCAACGCGCTTGAGCAATTGATCAGCGAGCATCAGATCGATGTTCTGGCGACTTCAGGACTAAGCAGGGATTACAAGTTGTTGAAGGAATTGATCGACACTGCTCGCTCAATCAAACCCGACCTCCTGATCGTCGTGGGCGGAGGCATCATCAGTGGCGACCCGACGCCAGCGATGAAGGCTTTGAACGCAGACATCGGCATCATTGGCCAAGGCGAGATCACCATGCAGGAACTTGCCTCAGCCCTGGACAACCATCTTCCCTACGAAAACATCCCCGGACTGATTTTTAATTCAAACGGTCGCTACGTCACGACCAGAGTCAGGGAGGAAGTCAAAAATCTGGACAATCTACCTTTGCCGGATTACGACGGTTTCGCTTTCCCGCAGTACATGAAGCAGATCAACTATGAAGTGGCGTATGTCATCGCCAGCCGCTCCTGCCCGTTCAAATGCACCTTCTGCTTCCATCCCTCCGGGGATAAATATCGCAAACGCTCACTTGACAATATCTTCCTCGAGATCGATTACCTCATCAACACCTACAAGGTAAAAAGCCTCATTGTCAGCGACGAATTGTTCGCCCCAAAAAGGGATAGGGTCATCGAATTCTGCAAGCGCATCTCCCCTTACAAGCTGAACTGGTCGGTGCAATTGAGAGTTTGCGACGTGGACAAGGAATTGCTCAGAATCATGCGCGAGGCAGGCTGCTCGACGATCAGCTATGGCATAGAAAGTGCTGATGACCGGGTTCTGACGAGCATGGCCAAAAAGATCACTCTGGCACAGATCAACACAGCCCTGGAGTTAACATATGAGGTCGGCATCGACATTCAAGGCGGTTTGATTTTTGGTGATCTGGCCGAAACCGTCGACACCGTCGTGAACTCGCTTCAGTGGTACGACCAGCACGCGCACTATGGGCTTGAATTGAATATGATCAATATTTTTCCGGGCACCGGGCTGTACAAAAACGCCATTGCACTGGGTGTCATCAAGGACACAGTAAAATTTTTAACCGACGGATGCCCACTGATCAATGTTTCAAAGCTCTCCGCGCAGGAATTTAAAGATCTTTCTTCAAATCTTTACGAAAGAAACATGCGGGCAAAATATGAGCCTGAAATTTTTGATCTGATCGATATTCAGAATAATGGCCAATGCACCGTATCGGCCACCTGCAACAGATGCGGCAGTGAGTTCACTGCAAATGCCGATGCGCTGCACATAAAAAGAAACGTGTGCACTAAATGCAAGCAGCGATATTATTTGAACCCATTCAAGAAATTATCCATCCAGGAAAACTCTCTTGATTCACTGTTTTCTGAAGAAGATCGCGTTGTCTTGTGGGGTGCGGGAGAAATCTGCATCAAAATGCTCGACAGCATTCCCGTTCTTCAGCAGGAAAAGTATATCGTCGTCGATAGTTCGTTGTCGAGGCAAGGCTATACTGTATGTGAAAAACCGATCCACCCCCCGCAATACATCGACGAACTCAAAGTCACAACGGTGATCATTACCGTCGTGCGCAGAAAAGACGAGATCATCAAACAGCTGGCTGCACACCCCAGCGTAGCGAACATTTATCTGCCAGGCATAAAACGGATTGACCGTAATCACGCTTGTTTCGATCTGAATAAAATATAGGATATTGGGCGATGTCGATTCGCATTCAACAAAGATCCTTGGAAAATCATGTCTGAACAGATTCCCACCCCTCTGCACCGCAGCTTGTTCGGAAGGATACGGCACCCCTATTACATTCTTGCGCCGGACTTTAGTCATACTTCGGCGGGAATCCGTTGCCTGCATGAACTCTGTCATGCCTTGAATGAAGCTGGGGAAGAAGCCTATCTCGTCGTCGCGAAAACAACATCCCCTTACCTGCGCACCCCGCTGCTGAGCAAGAAAATTCTGCGCAATCACTTCCTCAGCGGCCGATATCCGATTGCGGTTTACCCGGAGGTTTATTCAGGAAACCCTCTGAAAACTGCGGTTGTCGCTCGCTGGCTATTGAACAAGCCGGGCCATCTCGCCGACGACCCCGAATTTTCCGCAGAAGACATGCTCTTCGCTTATGACTCATGGTGCGTCCCTCCCGGGATGCACGCCGACCTGTTGTCATTACCGACAACCGATACGCGGCTCTTTAACAATCTCGACAACCCGCACGACCAGAACCGAAGAGGATTCTGTTTCTACGCACACAAGGCTTTGGCATTTGGCGAGCCGATTCGCTCCGAGCATCGTGAGCTAACCAGCCTCTGCCATGACATACCGCGCAGCCCCGAAGAAATTGCCGACATTTTCAGACGTTCGGAGGCGCTTTATTGCTACGAGCAGTCTGCCATTATTCATGAAGCGCTGTCCTGTGGCTGCCCGGTACTGCTGGTCTCGTCAAATTACTGGCCGCTGGAGCAGCGGGCCAGTGAAGTACTGCTGATGTATTTTTCCGACGACCTGTGTGATGCACATGGACATAACTTCAGCAATCGCGGCGTAACCCTTAACACCCAAATCGGCCGCTTCGCCCAGACCAGTGCCGAATTCAACAAATCAACGCATCTCGTGGTTGATCCAAGCAGCGACTTCAATTTTGGCATCAATGATTTCACCATCGAAGCCTGGTTTTACTTTAAGGAAGCGAACACCCAGGAGAGCCAGACTTTTATCGGCAGTGTGTTTTTGAACTGGGGGGAAAACGCCTGGTTATTTGGCAAGCATCAGGAAAGTCAGGGGAGAGTCGCATTCCGTGTCGGTAACGCTGGCTCAGAATTCGTATTGGCTGACCCTTCCCTACCGCCTCAGGAAGAATGGGTTCACTACGCGGCAGTACGCCGCCATGCGAAATTCAGCCTGTTTCGCAATGGCCAGTGCGTCGCCTCTGCTGATTTCAATGCCCCGATCAACACCAATGGATGTCGATTGATTATCGGCGCGACTCCGGGTATCGGGGCTGGCAGCGACAAATTTTGTGGATTCATCAATGAACTCCGCATCACCAAGGGATTGGCGCGCTACACCGCGGATTTCTCTCCGGCAACAACTTCCGAACCGATGTCCACCGCCAGCACAGAAATCCCCCTGCTCAACAATCCGGGGATCGCGCTGGCTTCAGACCCTGGTGCCCTGGATTGGGCGCACACCACCGTAGCGTATGCCGAATTCTTGCGCGGAGAATGGAGTGCCTACGCCTGGCAGAAAATCGTCTGTTTCATCGACCGGACGCAAGCTTGCGCCAAGCAGTTGGAATATGTCGAACCAGTCCACGATGAACTATCGAAATTCGCGCCACTGAGCAATTACTGGCACATTCCACCCAACCAGCGCGCCAAGGCATTGGATGACTTCTCCGCTGCGGCAGACAGGGTGCCTCTGTATGCTCATTGTTTTCGCCAAAACGATCAGCACTCAGAACTATCGACTTGGCTGAATGAAAAAATCGGAGATTACCGGCAGGCCATTGAATCGACCCCCTCGCGGCCCCCCACTTCACCTCTTGACGCCAAGCCCGGCAAGCTTGCAGCGCATGAAGACGCGCACCTCTACACTAGAGTAAAAGAACTCAGCACGGAAAACCGCCTGAGCGAAGCCTATGCGCTGATGACAAAAGCCATTGAGCTCGGCTCACAGCGCTGGGAAATCTTCAGCGATCTCGGAGGCCACTACGCCGAACAGGGGCGTTTGCCCGAAGCCGCTATGTTGCTTGAACGCGGCGCTGCTCTGGAAGCGAATTCGACCCATTGCCTGCGCAAGTTAACTGCCGTTTATGCCATGCAGGAAGATTTTGGCCGCACCCTCGCCGCCAGCGCACTGATCCTGAAGAAGGAACCGGACGATCAGGAAATGCACCTGTTCGTCCGCGACGTCCTGATCGCCACCACACCCCGCCTTGATAACCTCTCCTGGCTTGCTTCACAGAATTCCGAGCTCGATGAGCTGCGCCAACGAGAACAAAAGACGCTGGAACTGCTCGACGAAATCCAGTCGAGAGCCGTCGCCCTGCTCGGAGGCCCTTCTCCCGGCCAGGAGAAACCTGACGCCACGTTAGAACCCCAGGGTCAGGCCGAATACCACGCGTGGATCGCCAAACGCAACTTGAGCGAAATTGACACCCGCTATTTCAGCGAACACGTCCGTACGCTCTGGAAAAAACAGCCGCTGTTTGAATTCGTCCTGATCCTTCGCCCCGGCCAGGAAACCCTTCTGGCGGACAGCATCGATTCCTTGTCGCAGCAATTTTTCAATGGCTGGCGGCTTTCAATCTTTGCGCAAACACCGTCTCCCGACCCCGAATTCAAGAGTCATATAAGCCAGGTACGCTGGATAGAAGCCCCAGAGAATCAACTTTGCAAGGCCATCAACCAGCACATCAAACAGTCCAGTGCGAACTGGCTGGGTTTCTTTGCCTGCGGGTCGCAGTTTGCCCAGCAATTCATCCTGGTCTGCGGCGACTATATTGCCACCCATTCCGACTGGCGCCTGATTTATGCCGATGAGGATGTCATCGGCGCTGAAGGCCTGCGCCAGACACCCCGATTCAAACCCGACCTCAACCCGGATCTGCTCCGTTCGACCGATTACATCGGCGGCTTCTTTGTTGCCAGGGAAGCACTTATTGCCGCAGGCGGATACCCCGATCGACCCGGCGGCGAAAGATACGACATCACCTTGCGCGTACTCGACGCCTGCGGCAAGTCGGCTATCGGACACGTTCCTGACGTCCTTTATCACGTCCCCGAGGCGATAGCACAGCAGACCAGCGAGGACATGGCCGTGCGCTCACTACAGGCGCACTTTGAACGCCGCCAGATCACCGCCGAAATCCATCCTGGGCTACACCCCGGTGTCACGCGGCGCATCCATTACCTGCACGTAACAACGCCCAAGGTTTCGATCATCATTCCGAACAGGAACCGGCTCGACCTGCTGGGACCGTGCATCGAAAGCCTGCTTTCGCGGACCCGCTATCCCGACTGGGAAATCCTGATTGTCGACAACGGCAGCGACGACCCCTCCGTCTCCGCGTACTACCAGTCGCTGGAAAAAGCTCTGGCAGAACGGGTGCGGATTCTGCACGCTCCCGGCGAGTTCAATTTTTCGGCCATGAACAATCTTGCTGCACGCCAAGCCCAGGGGGAGTATCTGCTGCTCTTGAACAACGCTACCCAGGTGCTTGCCGAAGATTGGCTCGAAGTACTGATGAGTCACGCACAGCGCCCCGAAATCGGAGCGGTTGGCCCCCGACTGCTGTCGCCTGATGGCCGACAGGTCCACAATGCCGGCATGGTCCTCGGCATGGGCGGAACCGCCGGGCCTGTTTTCTCCGAGGGTCAGTCAATCGAGCACGCCGGCTATATGCACCGTGCGCTAGTCGACCAGAATTACTCCGCCCTCAGCGGTGCCTGCCTGCTGGTCCGCAAATCACTCTATCAGTCTGTAGGTGGTTTGGATGAAGAGGCCTTCAGACTCAGCAATGGTGACGTTGACCTCTGCCTTAAAATTCAGCAAATGGGACATCAGCTGGTCTGGACGCCCTTCGCCTCGCTGATTCATCACGGCGCGAGCTCATTCCATTCCGCCTCCCTGGAACAGCAGCAAGCACCGCGCTTGCAACACGAGGCCCATCAGCTTGCGCTGCGCTGGTTGCCCAAGCTGGCCAACGATCCCGCCTGGAATCGCAACCTCAGCCTCACCTCGACCCAGCCGCTGACCGAAGGCGAACTGGTCGCCCCGTGGAATCCGGATTTCCGCGATCGTCCGCGATTGCTCTGGATGCCGCTGGCCAGCCCCGGACAGGCCGAATACCGAACTTTCGCGCCCCTGCGTGCCCTGCATGAACATGGGCTGGCCCAATGCTCGGCAATTTGCCAGCCCCAAGCGAATAAAGATCGCGCACCAACGCCGATTGAACTGGCACGTCTGGCGCCCGATGCCCTGATCATGCACGCACCGGTCGACGACGTCCGTTTCATTGGCTTGCTGCACTATCAGGAGATCAACTCCGACGTACTGCGGATCTACTCGCTGGACGATCTGATCACCGAGATTCCCGCGGGCAGCCCTGTGCACAAGAAGCTGCCTTCGGCGCTGATGAACGAACGCTTGCGCCGGGGACTGGCTGCCAGCGACCGCCTGATTGTCAGCACCGAACCCCTGGCCGAGGCCTATCGCGGCATGATCGAGGATATCCGCCTGCTGCCCAACACCCTGGAAGGAAATATCTGGGGCGGACTGCAATCCGCCCGCCGGCGCGGAAAAAAACTACGCGTTGGCTGGGCCGGTGCGCAGCAACATGCGGGTGATCTGCAGTTCATGCTCGAGGTGGTCAAAGCCACCCACAGCGAAGTCGATTGGGTCTTCTTTGGCATGATGCCAAATGGCGCGCAAGCCTATATCGCCGAGTATCACGACTTCGTGCATCGTTTTGCTGACTACCCGGCGAAGCTGGCCTCACTCGACCTCGACCTAGCGATGGCCCCGCTGGAAATTCACCCCTTCAATGAGGCCAAGAGCAATCTGCGCCTGCTCGAATACGGCATTCTCGGCTGGCCGGTCATCTGTACAGATATTTTCCCCTATCGCACCGACGCTCCACCCGTGACCCGCCTGCCCAATAATGCCGACCAATGGATTGCCGCCATCCGCGAGCGGATAGTTGAACCCGACGCCCTGGCCCGCGAGGGCGATGCCTTGCGTGAATGGGTCAAGCAGCGCTATCTGCTGGAAAGCTCTCTTGAGCCCTGGCTGAAGGCCCTGACCCGTTAAGCACAACCTGCGCGGCCACCTGGCATCAGGTATCATTCGGGTTCCGTTCTCCGGGCCAGGATTGACCGCGGATGATCGGGAATCGCACCCCTTGACCCATACCGACCAACCGCCACTGCTCAACCCTCACCCCCTGCCGGAGCACGCATGACCGCCCCCGTTCCTCGCCTGGAATTACTGAACATTACCAAGCGTTACCCGAGCATCGTGGCCAACTCGGACGTCAGTCTGTCGGTCATGCCCGGAGAGATCCACGCGATCCTCGGCGAAAACGGCGCCGGCAAGAGCACGCTGATGAAAATCATCTACGGCGCGGTCAAGGCCGATAGCGGGTCCATCCTCTGGAACGGCCATCAGGTCAGCGTCGCCAACCCCTCGCAGGCCCGCCGTCTGGGCATCGGCATGGTTTTCCAACATTTCTCTCTGTTCGAGACACTGAGCGTCGTCGAGAATATTGCCCTGGTACTTGACGAGCCTTTTGATCTACCGGCGCTGGCGCTGCGCGTCAAGGCGGTTTCCGAACGTTACGGTTTACCGCTCGATCCCGCACGAATGGTGCACAGTCTCTCCGTCGGCGAACGTCAGCGCGTTGAAATCGTGCGCTGCCTGCTGCAGGACCCGAAGCTGCTGATCCTTGACGAGCCGACCTCGGTACTCACCCCGCAGGCCGTGCAGAAGCTGTTCGAAACCCTGCGCCTGCTGGCTTCCGAAGGCGTATCCATCCTCTACATCAGTCACAAGCTGCACGAAATTCAGTCCCTCTGCGACTGCGCGACCATCCTGCGTCACGGCATGGTCACCGGCACCGCGATCCCGCGCGAAGAAACCCCGGCCACACTGGCACGCATGATGATCGGCCGCGAGTTACCGGTCTGCCAAGCCCCGCCCTACACGGGTGAACAACGGACTATCCTGACCGTCAAGGGACTCAGCGTCGAATCCGACGATCCCTTCGGCACCGACCTGGAGAATATTTCGCTCAGTGTCCATGCCGGAGAAATCCTCGGCATTGCCGGCATTTCAGGCAACGGCCAGGCCGAACTGATGGCCGCGCTGTCCGGCGAAACGACCGGTGAGAAGCACGCCATCGAACTCGAAGGCACCACCATCGGCCACCTCAATGCCGGGCAACGGCGCGCCAGGGGGCTGGTCTTTGTTCCCGAGGAACGCCTCGGCCGCGGCGCCGTCCCGTCACTCTCGCTGAGCCGCAATGCCCTGCTCACGGCGCACCGCCAGGGCATGAAAACCTGGGGGCTGGTGCGCTACAGCAAGGCACGGGAATTTGCCGAGAAATGCGTCGCCCGCTTTGATGTGCGTGGCGGCGGACACGCGGCGGACGCCCGTTCGCTCTCCGGTGGCAACCTGCAAAAATTCATCGTCGGTCGGGAGATCATGCTCAAACCCAAGCTGATGATCATCGCCCAGCCCACCTGGGGCGTTGATGTGGGCGCCTCGGCGGTGCTGCGCCAGGCGCTGCTCGATCTGTCGCGCAACGGCGTGGCCATTGTGGTCATTTCCGAAGAACTCGAAGAACTGTTCGAAATCAGCGATCGCATTGCCGTACTCGCCCAGGGCAAGCTCTCTGCGTCCCAGCCCAAGGCCGAAACTACGGCCGAATCGGTCGGCATGATGATGTCCGGCCTGTTCGCTGAAACCAGCTCCACGGAGATGGCCCATGCACCTGCTTGAACCCCGCGCCCGGCCCTCGCAGCTGATGCGCTGGACGGCTCCACTGATCGCCATCGTCGCCACCCTGCTCACCGGCTCCTTGCTCTTCTGGTCGCTCGGCAAGTCACCTCTTGCTTCCTTCTATGTCTTCTTCATCCAGCCACTGACCAGCAGCTACGGCTGGAGCGAACTGCTAATCAAGGCCTGCCCGCTGATCCTGATCGCTCAGGGACTGGCCATCGGTTTCAAGGCACGCATCTATAACATCGGTGCCGAAGGACAACTGATCATGGGTGCACTGGCCGGTGGCGGCGTGGCCATCGCCCTCGAAGGCAGCGACTCGCAGTGGGTTATACCGCTCATGGTGCTCGCCGGCGCACTTGGTGGCGCCGCCTGGGGCGCCTTGCCGGCGCTGCTGCGCACCCGCTTCAATGCGCAGGAAACGCTGACCACACTGATGCTCAGCTATATCGCCAGCTTCATCCTCTCGTACATGATCCACGGCCCCTGGCGTGACCCAGAGGGGATGAACTTCCCGCAATCAATCATGTTCAGCGACAGCGCCCTGTTCTCCATTCTGCTCGAAGGCTCGCGGGTCAATACCTCGATCTTCATCACCGCCTTTGCGGTGATCGCCTTCTGGCTGTTCAACGCCCACAGCTTCATGCACTTCCAGCTGCTGGTCGGCGGCCACGCCCCGGCCGCCTCGCGCTATGCCGGCTTTTCGTCACGCCAGAGCGTCTGGTTCAGCCTGGTCATTTCCGGCCTGACCGCCGGGCTGGCCGGTGTCGGCGAGATCGCCGGACCAGTCGGACAGCTAAATCTGAACATCTCGCCGGGCTACGGTTTTGCGGCGATCATCGTGGCCTACCTCGGACGCCTGCACGCCCTCGGCATCGTCCTCGCCGGCTTCCTCATGGCACTAATCTACCTCGGCGGCGAAGCGGCTCAGGTTAGCCTGCAAATGCCTTCGGCAATCACCGGAATCTTTCAGGGGATGCTGTTGTTCTTCCTGCTCGGTTCCGATGTGTTCATCGACAACCGTCTGCGTCGCTCAGCCTGACCGTACCGGAAACCCCATGTTCGAACATCTCACCCCGATCCTCGCTGGCGCCATGGCTGCAGCAACCCCGCTAGTTTTCGCTGGCCTCGGCGAACTCGTTGCCGAACGGACCGGAGTGATCAATCTCGGCGTCGAAGGCATGATGCTGGTCGGCGCGATCGCCGGTTTTGCCGCCGCGGCCGAAACCGGTTACGGAACGGCTGCCGGTCTGCCTGCCGGCGCGCTGGCCGGTGCCGCGACAGCGATGATCTTTGCCTTCTTCGCCCTCTCGCTGGCCGCTAATCAGGCCGCCTGCGGCCTGGCTCTGACCATCTTCGGCATCGGCCTCTCGGCCTTCATCGGACAGCATTACATCAGCTACAGTCTGCCCGGCCTGAAGCCCATCGCCCTGCCCTTCTTGTCGGACATTCCGTTCCTCGGGCCAGTGTTGTTCAACCAGGATGCCGTCGTCTACCTCGCAATGCTGGCCTTTGCTGCGGTTGCCTGGACGCTGACGCGAACCCGCCTCGGCCTGCTGCTCAAGGCCGTCGGCGAATCCCCGGAATCAGCCCACGCCATCGGCTACCCGGTCCTCGGCATCCGTTACGGTGCCGTCGCTTTCGGCGGTGCCATGGCCGGGATCGCCGGCGCCTACCTATCCACTGTCTATACCCCGCTCTGGGTACAGAACATGAGCGCTGGACGTGGCTGGATTGCCGTGGCGCTGGTGGTCTTTGCCACCTGGAAACCCTCGCGACTGCTGTTTGGCGCCTATCTATTCGGCGCAGTCACCATTCTCCAGTTTCACGCGCAGGGTCTGGGCATCATGCTGCCGATCCAGTTTCTCGCCGCGCTGCCGTACCTATCGACCATCGTCGTTCTGGTCGTTATTTCGCGAGACCGCAAGCTGTTGCTGAATAATCTACCCGCCTCGCTCGGAAAACCTTTCCTCCCCTGAAGTTCCAGCTCTGGCAATTCTTGCCGGATGCGCAGGCTAATGCTGCCAATGGCCCGCTTGCGATAAGCGACAGGAGCGGGAAACACTTCGCTTCCTGCATTCAGTCCCATCTCCGCAAACCCCGCGTCAGCGACTCATAGCCCGACATATTCACTTCGAACCATATAGTGCGCACGACCTAACCCTGGTTCAAAAATTGCTACAAAAGCCACAAGTCTGGCGCGAATTGAGGGATCTCACGGGGAAAAAGCATCGGTGGATTACAAATGGAAACACCCGTTACAAAAAACATGTCATGTATTTCACTTGGCCAACCGTTAAAGCAAGCATAGGTCACAGTATTTAAGGAAAGGAATCACCATGTCAGCCACCATCAAAATCTTTCATGTCGGAGATAAAAGCTTCAGGCACGTCATGAGCAGCGAACTCGATCTGGTCGAGTTGCGCGATGAGGACGACCAAACGATTCTGACCTACTGCGCCGATTCCAAGGTGTTCGATCAGCACGGTCGGCTGGGCAAGTTCTGTCTTGAATACGTCGAAGGTCAACCGCGCTGGGTGTTTTGCGAGACGCCGATTGATGCGTGTGTGGTTCTTGGCGCGGATCTACCCAGCGCTGCCGTCGAATTCTCCAAACGCTATCTCAGGCAATTGTTTTCGGTTCATGCCGGACAATCATCGGCCATATTGCAGCCGGCGTAGTCGAACTACTGGATTCCCAGACGCTCCTTGTTTCTCTGGATAAACGCCGCAAATCGCATGTCCTGAGAAAGAATTTGCTCAAAGAACAACTGCATCGGTTGCTCTTTTAAGATTTTGATATCTTCATCAGTCAACTTCCCGTCTTTGAGCACATCGACCGATCTCAAAATTCGCAGATGCGAGGCTTTGTGTTCCTCGAACTCCGGATAGGCAAAAACCTGCATGATCGACTCTTCGGCATAGAAATGGAATTTCAGCTTTTCACACAGGCTTTCGAGCAGGCGCGGCAAACTGTCGCGGCGCTCATTGGCCTGGAGAGCTTGCTGCAAGACGATCAATTGGGTTTCGATTTCTTCGTGCTGTGAATCCAGTTCGGTAATGCCAAGCTTGTATTTAGAATCCACGAGGATGTTCCTTATCAACGGTAATTTTGGCTACGGAAGTCGCTTTATTTCCCCGGGGGCCGATCTTGATGCCAGATCAATGTCACGCGAGGCGTTTTGACCAGGATGGTGAACTCTTCCCGACAATTCAGTGTAACGGCTGCTTTGCACCAACGTCAATGCAGGCGATTTTCAGGTCGGGAGCGGCAGCAATGATTCGAGCGAATCTGATTTCCGGTACACCATGCCCTGGAAAATCGCCAGCAAGTCTCCCTCCTCGCTACAGATGCGAGCCTCGAAACTGGCGAGCTTCGGACTGCTAGAGACTTCCCGCGCTTCGGCAACCAGTTTCCCGGTTTTGGCACCCTTGAAAATCGAAATCGATGAATTGATTGACAGGGCCACCTGCCCGCTTGAGTTGCTGGCCGCGGCAAAGGCAAAATCGGCAAGGGTAAATAGCGCTCCGCCATGAACCGTTTGTGCGCCATTCAAATGGAATGGCATCAACTCCATTTCTGCGCGGGCGTATCCTTCTCGCAACTCGGTAATCGTCATGCCGTTATGCCGGGCAAAGGCATCGACATGGTTGAAGAAGGTCTGGATGGTGGTCATGTCCATACGACGGACTCCTGTTCAATGATTATGGCTTCGACTCGGCAATACCGGACGGCAACGGAGAGTTCGTCTCCTCGCCAAAACTATTGGGGGATAATTTCAGATACTTGAAAGTGCCCTGCGCCTTGGCGATCAGCGTGCCATGCGCATCGATCACTCGCCCCTCGCAAAAACAGATGGATCGACCACCCCCGCTGGCCTCGCCTTCGGCAAACAACTGACCGCTGGCGGGTGCGAGAAAACTGACGGAAATATCGACCGTAACGACGGTGTTTTGAAAATCACTGCGCGATACGGCAGCAGTGGCCATGACAACATCCAGCAGGGTCATAATCACGCCGCCATGGAAACCGTCGTAGCGATTGCGCAGTTGTGGCTGCAGCTCAAGTGACAGACGGGCTTTCCCCTTGGCCGCTTTTTCGCTCTTGGCTCCGAGCAACTCAAGGAACGGACTAAGGGGGAAGCGATGCTCCGTCATCGCCTCCCGGGTTTTGGGTATTGAGTTCATTGTTTCTCCGCTGCTCATGGGTTTAGCTCATCCTGTATGATCACGTATTATAGGGTCACGAGCCTGACTCGGGCTGCCTTCGATCGGTCCGGCTCGTGGCAATCATCGCGTTGAAGAGGCACCATGCCGAACCGTTCTCAATCCCAATGGCCTCAGGCCGTTCTGTTTGACCTTCTGACCGCTCTGCTCGATTCCTGGACGGTCTGGAATGCTGCTGCCGGTTCTGGCGAAAAAGGTCGGGGCTGGCGCGCCGAATATCTTCGTCTGACCTATGGATGTGGCGCCTATGTCGCCTATGAACAACTGGTTCGCCAGGCCGCCCAGAATACCGGCTTGCCAGTCACTGTAGCAGACGCCCTCGAGGATCGCTGGTCTGAACTGCCCGTCTGGGACGGCGTCGCTGAACTTCTCAAAGCACTCCGTCCGCACTGCAAGTTGGCAGTGGTGACCAATTGTTCGTCGCGACTTGGCCACATCGCGGCCAAGCGCATAGGGGTACCCTGGGATTGTGTCGTGACGGCAGAAGAGGCCGGGTTCTATAAACCCGATCCCCATCCGTATCAACTGGCGCTGAAACGACTTGATGTTGCGCCCGAAGAAGCCGCATTCCTTGCCGGTTCTGGATTTGATCTTTTTGGCACGTCAAAGGTGGGACTTCGCACATACTGGCACAACCGCGCCGGTCTCAGCCTTCCGCACGGCGCACCGGCACCAGAGGTCGAAGCACCGGACTTGCGCGGAGCACTGGATTGGCTGCGGCGATTTCACCTGCATAAAATATGACTGGCGCCAAGCCGATCAGTCTGGATCATAGACGACGGTCAGAGCCCCATTTTCCCAGGTCGTTTGAAACAAAACCCTACATACCGGGCAGCGATGCTGTCGAGATTCGGCGCCGACTTCGAGCAGCATTCGTTTGCCGCATTTCTGGCAAATCACCATTTTGAATACTGAATCTGCCATAAATTCTTGTGAGGCACCTTCAGGCATTTCATTTTCCATGCTTTGTCATCTGAACTCCGCCACAATAACTCGCTCCTCAAGCCGTTTACTGATGTTCCCGCTTACTCCCCAGGATGCCCTTCAACTGTTCGATCAAGGCATCGCGCAGGCCATGCAGCTCATCCAGCCGGGCCAATGCCGCGCGGGATTGATCCTGGACATGGAGTTCACACAAATCTCTCGCCAGCGCATGTAAACTCTGATGCACGTCCTTGACTGCCTGAAATGAAGCGGGCTCACTAGGATAAGTTTGACCTTCCGCTTCCAGCCACGCGCTGAAACGGCACTGGTGATGCATCAATGGCAAATTCTCGCGTTCTCCATGAAGGAAGGCCTCGATTGCCGCCACCCAGGCACGGTGTTCGACGGTAGCGAAGAGCATCGGCAGATCATCGCGACTCACCGGCAGATGGTTGCTCCAGGCGGCATCTGGACGCCAGGTCGATGCCCAGTGGGGAAAATCCTCCGCTGGCATCGGGTGCGCAATACCGTAGCCTTGCGCCAGCTCGCAGCCGAGCTGTAGCAGCATGGCGCCATGCTCGACGGTCTCTACGCCTTCAGCGATGACTTCACGACGGAAGGCCGTGGCCATGCTCAGCACCCCACCCAGAATCGACAGGTCATCCGGATCGTCAAGCATGTCACGGACAAAGCTCTGATCAATTTTGAGCTGGTTAACCGATAAGCGCTTCAGGTAGGTCAATGACGAATAGCCCGTACCGAAATCATCGAGCGAAAACAGCACGCCGATCTCGCGACAGGATTCAATGATCTCAGACACCCGGGCAAGGTCTTCAAGGGCACTGGTTTCGAGGACTTCAATCTCAAAATCACCGGGCCGGATGCTCGGATGCAGGATCAGGAGTTCCTGTAGGCATTTGACAAAATCTGACTGCAGGAGTTGTCGCGCACTGACGTTGACACTCACGGCAATCTGCAGACCGTCAGTTTTCCAGCGCTCCATCTGGGTTAGTGCCGTATCGATCACCCACTGGCCGATATCGACGGCCAGCGGGTGGTTCTCAACGACCGGCAGGAATAACCCAGGGGCCAGAAGTCCGCGGACCGGATGCTGCCAGCGAATCAGGGCTTCGGCACCGATAATCTCGCCAGTACGCATGTTGACTTTGGGCTGATAATAAAGAACAAACTCGTTGGCGGACAGGGCGTGGCGGATGTGTTCCAGACTTTCGTGATGCCCGCGCACCGAGCGGTCCTGCTCAGCGTCAAAGAGGTGGTAACGGTTCTTTCCTAAGAGCTTGGCCTGATACATGGCCTGATCCGCCTGACGCAGAAGCTGATCGGCATCGACCTCTTCGCTCTGCGGAAAGAAGGTGACACCGAGGCTGGCGGACACCTGCAGCGCCATGCCGTCGATCACCAGCGATTGAGCAGCAGCATCGAGCAGGCGAGAAAGCATCGGCACACACGCGGCAATATCGTCCAGATCGGACATCACCGCGACAAACTCGTCACCGCCAAGTCGGGCCAGCGTGTCGCTATCGCGCAGGCTTTGCTTCATGCGCTCGGCCAAAATGACCAGCAACTTGTCGCCCACTTGATGGCCGTGCCGGTCATTGATGGCCTTGAAGCCATCGAGGTCAAGATAGCCAACGGCCAACAATTGACCTCGCCGCTGCGCCTGGACCATCGCCTGCTGCAAACGATCGGCGAGCAATACGCGATTAGGCAGCGTGGTCAATACGTCATAGTGGGCAATATGTTCGAGTTTCTTTTCGTGCTCCTTGCGCTCGGTGATGTCATGAGCGATGCCGAGCACCCCGAGAAGGCGGCGATTGGCGTCAAAAATCGGGGTTTTGGTGACTTCCAGGAGCTCCTGGTGACCGTCATCAGCGTAGGTACCCCATTCTTCATTGACACATGGGCTGCCTCTTTCCATGGCCAAGCGGTCATGTTTCATTCGCGCCTCAGCCAGCTCACTGTCGAGAAAATCGAAGTTCGTCTTGCCGACAATATCCTTTTCGGGAGCACCATAGTAACGTTCAAAACGCTGGTTGCAGAACAGAAAAACGCCCTCCGCATCCTTCATCCACAACAGGTCAGGGACCGCGCGGATCAGGGTTTGCAACAGTGTTTTGCTCTCAAGAAGCTTGGCCTCGGTGTGCTTTTGGTCGGCGATTTTTTCGCTCAGCGACAGCAAGGTCGCCGATAATTCACGGGTCTTGATGACCACGCGCCGGCGCAGGGCCCAATTCCAGATGAAGAGAATGGTCATCAGGAGCAGAACTGAAACTACAAGGTAGGAACCATACCGGGTCATCGCCGGAGAAAGTCCCGTACTCAGTTTTTCCCCAAGCCAACGGGTTTCTATCGCTGCACGCTCCTTTGCCGAAATGCGCGAGAACCCTTCTTCGATCAGTTGCTTAAGGTCGTCTCTGCCTTTGCTGACGGCCCAGTGGAATTCTCCGACGTAGAGCGGCGGTGAATGACGAAAGTCATCAATGGCTCTTTCCCGATTAAAAAAGAAAAACGCGGGCGGCTTGTCAATACAGAGAAGGCGGATCTCCTGCTGGACCGCCGCCTTGACCTGAGTCTCATAGTTTGGGTAACGCTTGAAATCCGAAATCCCGTGGGCTGACAGGTATTCGATGCACGCATCGCCGTCTTTAACGCCAATGGTAAATCCTTTAAGCGAGTCTGCATTGGTAATACCGGCAATGCTTTTGTGAAAGAAAATCGGGACTTCAATCGTCGCGTAGGGGCGAGAGAAGTCGTACACATTCTGCCGAGCCTCGGTTTCAAAAATCGTGTCGATGACCTCCGCCTGACCATTCAGGATCGTCGTTTGCGCCTTATTCCAATCCATCGGCAGGAAATCAACTTTCACGCCCGTGCGTTGCTGCCACAAGCTCCAAAGATCCTTCAGGACGCCCTGCGGCTGACCATCGGAATCACGAAAGATGTATGGCGGATAGTTGTCATCAAGAACGACGCGAATCGACGCTGGAGATGGCGCAGCATGCCCGGTGATGCTGAAAGCCAGCAGCATCAGCAGGGAGAGCATGTAGAGGATATGGCGAAAAGGCATGATCAGAGCTGTCGGGATGAGGCTTTAACTCTAGCACGAAGCATGCGTCTTACTCGGATTATGGAGGACAACAGCTGCTGCTCTCATGGCGTGAAATACGTGAAGGCTTAGTCACCAACTGGTTGGCGGGAATGGGGAAACGCCTCCGTCTCGGCGCTGTCACGCCAGCAACACCTGATTGCGTCCCTGTTTTTTTGCCAGATACAAGGCCTTATCCGCGGCGCTGACCAATACCTCAGGCAACACCCAGCCTTCAGGTACCATCACCGCAACGCCGATACTGATGGTCACCACGCCAAACTCGGACTCGGCATGCGGCAAGGCCAAAGCCTGCAAGGACTGGCAAACGCGCTCGGCCATCATCAGCGCAGCGCTGGCATCGGTCACCGGGGCGATGAAGACAAACTCCTCGCCTCCATAACGAGCGACCAGATCGCCGGTGCGGCAAACCGTCAAGGCCAATACTCTGGCAATCTGCCGAAGGCATTCATCACCGGCCTGATGACCATAGTGATCGTTGTACAGTTTGAACCAGTCCACATCGAGTATGGCCAGGGCCAGAGGCTGATGCGTTCGGCCCCCCCCGGCTCCACTCACTCGCCAATATCTCATCAAAACGACGGCGGTTAGCGATACCGGTCAGCGCATCGGTGATCGAAAGTTCGGTCAGCTGGCTATTTAATTCTTCCCACGCACGCGTACGTTCTTCGACTTTTTTTTCCAGTGTGACGTAGGATTTTTGCAGTTGATCGGCCATCTGATTAAAACTATCAGCGAGCGCTTCGAGCTCATCACCGGTGCTGACTGAAATGCGATGGCCAAGATCACCCTCTCCGATTTGCCGGGTTCCTGCCTGCAAGACAGAAATGGGACTCACCATCCGGCGGACCAGTACAATACTGGCCATCATGCTGATCATCATGCCGAGCAGAACCAAGAGCCCGCTACGTAGTGCATGGGCATACAACGGCCTATAGGCTTCCGCCAGGGGCTCCTCGACTAAGACGAACCAGCCCAGCTGCGGAATGGAACCAAAAGCAGCTAAAACAGGTTCGCCGTCATAACTTCGAGCGTTCAGGACTTTACTGTTCTCGGCGCTCAGCCTGCTACTCTCCAGCGCTTGCTGGACCTGTGGCAAGGCCATAAAACTCGAGTCTTGCAGCACCAATCCAATATTGGGATGCGCGATCAGGCGACCACTGCTATCCACTGCATAGGCATAACCCGACTCGCCGACCTTGATCCGGGTAATCCCGTCAAGCAGGAACTCGAGGTCGATTTCGCTAACGGTTATCCCGGCCTCTGGCGAGCCAACGATCATGGCCTCGGTCATGTATAGACCGCCATCACGAAAGTAAACCGGGCTGCGATAAGGGCGACCGGACTGGATATGCCGGAAAAATTCGGCCGCCGAATAATCCTTGCCGCTATTCAGAACATCCGCTGCTCGGCGAGACACCTTGAGAATCTCTTTCCCCCGGGGGTCAAGCAAGGCGATCTCCCTGATGGCCGGAACGTTTTTTAAGTACTGAATCTCTGCACTGCGTTGCTCCAGGGCCGACTCCCCCGGCCTGGGCGTAGAGGTAGAGGCAATGCGTTGTTCAATCCCAAAAAGATACTCACCGATGCGGGCGGCGGCGGCTTCGGCTTTTTCACGCTGCACGCTAATCATGGCGTGCTTGCTTTCCTCAAAGTGTTCCTTGATGTTGAGCAGCCCACTGAACAGAAGTGAACCTCCGGTCAGGACACTGATAATCAGCGCATATTTCCTGAACAGCGTCGCCTTGCGCATCAAATGAACCTGGGCATAGCAGCCGCGAGACAGGAGGTGAAGTACATCGGAATTACCACGACTTCATCGACCTCTAATTGAAGGGTTTGTCATTCGGGTTCCTGAAAAGCTCAATCATTGCTTCACTCAGAGGAAAGTTCAGATTGATTGCGCGCGGCGGGATCGGTGACATCAGCCACTTTCGATAGATCTCTTGGGCTTCACCAGAGCGCATCAAGCGAGTGATTTCCTGATCGACGACCAGCTTGAACGCCGGATCATCCTTGCGCAGAATGCACCCATAGGCCTCGAAGGATTGTGGCTTACCGGTGACGATCCAGTCATCAGGTCGCCAGGCATTGTGCACTGTGGAATACAGCAAAACGTCGTCCATCATGTAGGCATCGGCTTGCCCAGTCTGCAAAACTGACAGCGGGGTGTCGCCACGATCAAAAGTTGAAACGATAGTCATCCGGTAGTGCTGCTCACTATTCATCCGCCGCAGGATTTTTTCAGAAGTCGAGGCAGCAAAGGTCACGACGGTCTTTCCTTGCAGATCGGAGAATTCCTTGATCCCGGAATCTTTTCGCGTCATCAGACGAGAACCGGCGACGAAAATGGTGTTGGAGAAAGCAACGAACTGCTCCCGTTCGATCGTATGCGTAGTTGCGCCACAAGAGATGTCCGAAGTGCCATTCTGGACAATGGACAGTCGATTCTGCGTGGTGAATGCTACATTCCTGATCTGCAGGCGGGGAAGTTGCAACTGGCGTTTAACGGCATCGGCAATTTTTTGCGCGAAGTCATAGGAGTACCCCAAAACTCTTCCATCACTCGAGATGAAGGTAAAAGGCGGGGTCGCTTCATGAAAGCCAATCACCATCGTTCCGCTATCGGCAATCTTGCGCAAGGTGCCGGAGAGCTCACTGGTGGCTGCACCCACGTTAGAAGAAAGCAGTGCGATCAATAAAGTCAGCACTGCAGAACATGGAGAATTCAATTTAGTGAGCATCACTACCCCGACGAAGCGCGCGTATAGAGAAAAGCTTATGGAATAATACAGCACTTCAGGAGCTGATGACGCCCCCCGCTCATCGGGCAAAGCGACGAGCAGGAGACCCGGGAATCAGTCGATCTTGTCTTCCAGACGAGTTGCCGCATGCTCATCTGCAACCAGTACATCGTGAGCACTGCGTCCCTTCTTTTTGTTGTACCACCAGCCATAGGAAATCACGCCGAGGGTAAGCAGAATGGCCAGATACGAGGTGCCAATAAAAATGTTCGGCAGGTAAGGCTGCATGGCTTTGTCACCGTCGATCATTTCCCCTGAAGTCCAGGCAATCAGGCCGGCACCGATATAGACGATGATCGGAAAACGATCCATCAAACCCATGATGGTGGTGCTGCCGAAAACGATTAAAGGAACCGACAGGACCAGACCGATGATGACCTGTAACTGGTCGCCATTGGCAACTCCGGCAATGGCCAGCGTGTTATCCAGACTCATGATGACGTCGGCAATAATGATGGTCTTGATGGCCCCGAACAAGTTGTGATTAGCATGCTGTTGTCCGGCATCCTCGTCATCTTCAATCAGCAACTTGACGGCTATCCAGAGCAGCAACAAAGCACCGAAGAATTGCAGGAACGGTATTTTCAATAATTGAATGGCAACAATAGACAGCAGAATTCTCAGGACAATGGCTCCGCCACAGCCCCAGAACACCGCCATTTTTTGGTGTTTCGGCGGCAGGTTGCGCGCTGCCAAGGCGATGACCACAGCGTTGTCTCCGGAGAGAACGATGTTAACCATCATGATCTGCATTAATGAAACAAAAAAACCTGTATCCAATTATTTGACTCCCTGATTTATACAATAGGCAAACCGCCGATCAAACTTGCCAAGCTGAGGGACAGAGACTTGTTATCTTGCCCGATATTAGGCCATATAGCCATGCCTTGATCGAGATGCGGTCAGGGGCTCGAGCGGCCAGAGAAGACATGGGTGATCATCCAGAACAGGCAGCCCATGCCGAGTGTGCCGAAAGCCAGGGTCCACGCCCATGAACTGCTGCTGCCACCACCGATATCCAGCATCACGCCAAAAGTCATCGGCGACAGGAAAGCAGCGCCGAAGCCGAGCAGAGAATAGACAGCCATGGCGGCGCCGCGTTGCGCCTGCGGGGTGGCCTGAACCAGCCCCGCGGTCAGCGCAGCAGAGTCGGCCATTACCGCCGTAAAATAAAACGCCAGAAGCATCAGCAACAGCCACCAGGGCCATGCCGCGGCAAAGCCCACCAGCCAGCACAGCAAACCGGAGGTGGCCATGACAACTGCAATCCAGCGAGTGCGCCCGAACTTCCCAGCCGCTTCATTTCCAAGAATGCTGGCCGGCAAGCCAAAGATATTGATCAGGGCTGCGGCTTCCGTCGGCGAAAGAACGGACGGAGAATCGCTATTTAACGCGTAGGCGAAAACGAAGAAGGCCACCAGCCAGCTCCGGATACCGAACAGCTCCCAACAATGGAAAGCGTAGCCGAGGATGAAGCGCCGCGTGGCGCGTTGCGCCAAGACCACGCTGAAGCGCGGAAACCAGGGGGCATTACCACCGCCGGGTGGATTTTTCGGGCGCAGTCCAAAGCCTATCGCCGGAGCCGCAAGCAAGGGCCCCAGAGCCAGCAGGAGAAAGGTGGTACGCCAGGGGAAAACGATCGCCAGCCAGCCCGTAGCAAGCAGCGACAGGCTCGAACCAACCCCGAAGAACGCCGTATAAAAGGCAATGAAGCGCGCCTGACGCGGGCCTTCGATACGATCGGTGAGCGCTTTTAGTCCAGGCATGAAGGTCCCGGCCAATCCGGCACCCGTCAGTGCCTGGCACAGGGCGGCGCTGAGGACAGAATCGGCCAGCCAGCCAAAACCGGCGCTCCCTGCCGCCGACAGACCACAGGCGAAGACGAAGACCCGGCGCGCATCAATCCGGTCGGTAATTCCCGAAAGCACCGGCACGGCGAGCATGTAGCCAAAAAAGAACGCACCGCTGATGAAACCGGCCTGCGCTCCACTGATTCCCCATTCAAGGCGCAGAGACGGCAAAAACGCGGCGTAGGTCGCAAATCCCGTCATGCTCAATACTTCAGCCAGACAAATCAGCGCCACAAGGTGCACTGCGTGTGCAGGTTCATTGGTTTGAGGAAGCTCAGTCAAGCGTTCCCCAGGTTGGATATTATTGGCCATGCTCAGAAACTCATGCGGCTTTGTTACGCAAGGTCAGCAGACTGAGTCCAAGCAGGACGAATACGCTGCCCGAAGCGCGGTTGAACCACTGAACGCGGCCAGGGCTGGCGAAATGATCTCGCAACTGGTGCGCCAGCAGCACGTAGAAGGTATGTGAGATCAGCGCGCAAAGCGAGAACGTCGTGGTCAGCAGCAGAAACTGCTCGCTGAGAGGAGCCTCCGGCGACAGAAACTGCGGGAACAGCGCCGAGAAGAACAGGATGGCCTTCGGGTTGGTCAGCGCAACGGACACGCCCTGCCCGAACAAGCGCCATCCTGCATTGGGAGTGGGCGAAAACTTCTCGGTCGAAAATGAGTTCTCCTGCGTACGCCACTGTTTAACGCCCAGGTAGATGAGATAGCCGGCACCGGCGATTTTCAGGGCGGTGAAGGCCGGCGCTGAAGTCGCCAGCACCACACCCATCCCGGCCATGGTCACTCCCGAGACGATGAACAAACCGAAGGCATTGCCCAGAGAGCAGGTCAACGCACGACGTGGTCCCTGGGCAACGGAATTCGAAATCGCCAGCAGCACGGCTGGTCCGGGAGAGAAGGTCGTAAGTAAAGCGACACTACAGAAGACCAGCCAGTTGGAGAGCTGCATTTCAATGTCCTGTCAAGGGTTCAAGGCCAATGATACACCTGGAGCGCCCCCTGGCTTAGCGCCTTAGTATTGGTCTGGAATAGTCTAACAGTAAGAGTCCGTTAGACTTCCGCGACTAACGCGTCTTTTTGATCGGCGGAACAAACTGGTAATCGATATCCCAGGGGAAATAGATCCATTTATCCTGGCTGAATTCCTTGACGCAGAGATCGACAATTTCACGCCCCATCGGCTTGGCATACAAGGTAGCGAAATAGGCTTTCGGCAGCAACTTGCGGATGACGCGGGCGGTGTTGCCGGTATCGACCAAGTCATCGATCAGCAGATAACCTTCGCCGTCGTGGTCGACACCCTTGATCACTTTCACTTCCGAACGCACGTTCTGGGCACTCGATTCGTCTGACTCTTCGTAGCTCGACGCGCAGATGGTGTCGAGCAGACGGATTTCCAGTTCGCGCGCAATCAATGCCGCCGGAATCATGCCGCCACGGGCGATGGCGATGATGCCTTTGAACGGCCCTTTTTCCATCAAGGCGTGACAGAGAATCCGCGTATCGCGGTGCAGCTCGGGCCAGGAGATGATTATGTCATCCCGGTAAGGGGTGGCAAACGAAGCGTCCATGTCGCATTCCTAAAGATCAAAGGGGTGAATTATAGAGGCAGCAGAGAAGGAGCCAAAGCCGGACATCCGTCGATCCCTGATAAAAAAACGCGGCCCGCAAGCCGCGTTTCCTAGGCCCAGCAAATTACTTGGGTACGTTGCCTTCAACGCCCTGGACGAAGAAGTTCATCTTCTTCAGCTCGGCATCGCTATAGGTCTTGCCGGCAGCGAGGAACTCCTTGCCTGCCTGATCCTTGAGCGGGCCGGTAAAGGGGTGCAGCTTGGCGCTCTTGATCGCGTCGCGACGGTCTTCGGCGAGTTTCTTGACGTCGGCTGGGACGACTGCACCGAAGTTCTCAATATTGACTGCGCCTTCCTTGACGCCAAACCAGATATCGCCGGTTTTCCAGGTACCGGCCTGAACCTCATCGAGCGTCTTCTTGTAGATCACGCCCCAGTTGAGGATCGACGCGGCCAGATGCGCCTTGCCACCAAACTTGGTCATGTCCGAATCCCAGCCGAAGGCCAGAACGCCTTTTTCCTGCGCGGCTTGAACCACGGCCGGGGAATCGGTGTTCTGCATCAGCACGTCGCAACCCTGCGAGATCAAAGCCAGCGCCGCTTCGCGCTCCTTGCCCGGATCAAACCAGGCATTGACCCAGATGGCGCGGGTGGTGATCGCCGGATTCACGCTGCGCGCACCGATGGTGAAGGCGTTGATGTTGCGGATCACTTCCGGGATAGGAATCGAAGCGACGATGCCGAGCTTGTTGCTCTTGCTCATTTTGCCGGCAACCACGCCAAGCATGTAGGCCCCTTCATAGGTTCGCACATCGTAGACGCCGAGATTGGCGGCCGTCTTGTAACCGGTAGCGTGCATGAAAATGGTGTCGGGGAAGGCCTTGGCGACCTTGACCATCTGGTTCATGTAGCCGAAGGTGGTACCGAAGACCACCTTGTTGCCTTTTTGCGCCAGATCGCGGATGACGCGCTCGGCATCGGCAGTTTCGGCCACATTCTCGACAAAAGCGGTTTTAACTTTCCCGCCCGATTGTTCTTCGAGCATCTTGCGACCCTGGTCATGAGAGAAGGTCCAGCCATGATCGCCGGTCGGGCCGATATAGACGAAGCCGGCTTTAACTGGATCAGCAGCATGAGCCAGAGTCAGGCTCGACACAGCCACAACCACAGTGGCAAGTACTTTAAGACGGGACAGCAACATGCTCGTTTCTCCTTGGAAGTGACTGGGGGTAAAGGGTGCACTTTAGCAGTTATGGCGGGCGCAACACATCTTGAATAGGCGATCAATTATTACCGTGTCGTTGATAAACAACATCCTGCAGCAGATTTTCGAATTTTCGGGCAAAGGCGAGGCCATCGAAGAACGTCGAAGCGCTGCGCAGGGCTTGTGTTTTCGCCCTGACGCTATCGCGCCACAGGCTTTCACGACAGAATCGCAGAATAATCTGCCGGTATTCCGCTGCAGTGGTCGCCACCAACTCGTGGAGACCATTGGCCTCCAGCAGCCCTGCCGCGACCCTGGCGGCAAATGCCTCGCCTTGCAGGGTAACGACAGGCACTCCGGCCCACAGGGCATCCGATGTGGTGGTGTGCCCATTGCACGGAAAAGTGTCGAGCGCAACATCGGCAAGGCCAATGCGTGCGAGATGTTCCGGCTGCGGACAACCCTCGGCAAAAACCAGCCTTTCGGTTGCAACCCCTGCCTTCTCTGCCACTTTGCGCAGCTCGATTTCGGCCCACGGGTTGGAAGCCCACAGCCAGAGAACGGCGGCGGGAACCTCGTGCAGCACGTCGAGCCACAGGGAAAACAATTCCGGCGTGATCTTGTAGGTCTGATTGAATGAGCACAGCACCAGTGCGTCATCCGGAAAACCCGCTTCGGCACGCGTCATTGGCGGCGCACACTCGCGGAATCGGCAGCACGGCTGGTAACTTCCGGGCAGGTGCAGCAAGCGCTCGCTGAACATAGCCTGATGTGCCATTGGAACCACCCACGCATCTCCTAGCAGGTAGTCGACCCAGGGCGCGCCGAGCGTTCCCGGATAACCCAGCCAGTTGATCTGTACGGGTGCCAGATGATATTGCAACCATTCGCTGTGATTGCCCTCGGTATACCCCTTGATGTCGATCAGCACATCCAGTTCGAGCGCGGTGATTTTCGCCACGGCCTCACTCGAAGGCAGGCTGGCCAGCTCGACGAAATGCTCAACGCTGTCCTCGACACGCCTGCGCATCGTGCTGTGATCGTCGACTCCGTAAGACAGTCCGAAGATCTCGAAGCGCGAACGATCGTGCGCTTCAAGCATTTCAATGATCAGGTAGGCCGTTGCATGGTTCTTGAAATCGGCCGAGAGATAACCGACTCGCAAGCGCTCATGGATGTTCTGGGGATGAACCCGTTCATTCGTTCCAGCCACCGTTTTCAGATAGGCGCTGTGGTTCTCGGCACAACGCCGCTGAATTTGCGCCGTCGTCCCCGGCATTGAGAAAACGATAAACGGCGGAATGTCCGCCGCATTGGTCTCAATACTGCGCATGACTCGGCGGCTTAACTCCTCAATGCCATCCCAGCGACACAGATGCATTTTCTGGAACAGTAGATGCGCGGCAATCAACCCATCGTCCGGTTCGAGCACGGCAGCATGTTCCAGCGAGTCGCTGGCATCCAGTCGCCGCCCCTCGTCCAGATGCAGCATTCCGAGATTGAAATGCGCCGCAGCATACTGTGGCTGAAGCTCTATCGCCCGTTCGTAGAGCGTCCGTGCCTCGGCTTTACGACCCAAGCTGGCATACTGGTTGGCCAGATTGGTCAAAATGGCAGGTGAATCGGAGTCATAGTGCAGCGCGGTTTCATACGCCCGACAGGCCACTTCTGCATACCCGGCCTTGGCGTACGCGACCCCCCGGTTAAAGTGCAGCTGTGCATTTTCCTGGGCGAGCGCGACTGATTCGTCGAACTGCTCAAGCGCCGCCTCAGTCAACCCGGCCTGCATCAGTGACAGCCCGAGGCTGCCGCGCAACAGCGCATCCGCAGGAGCGCAGCTTGCTGCCTGAACCCGGTCGGCCAGGGCCTTGTCGCTCTTACCACAGCGTTCGTACAGATCGGCGCGCACAGCGTAAGCCGCTGCCGCGGCAGGCTCGAGAAGTATCCAGCGCGCGACGGCAGCAAAAGCCTCGGCATCGCGCCCGCTGAGCATCAACAGACGAGCCAGATGACTGGATCCTTCGACGGAAGCACCAACCTCCAGCTGGACCCGTTGCCACATTTCTATGGCCGCGTTTATTTCGCCCAGTTGCTCAAGGGTCAGTGCCAGGCTAATGACATTATCCAGGTCGGAAGGGGCCCACTGTATCGCCTGCTCAAATGCCGACTGTGCCTCGTGAAAGCGCCCCTTATTGAAGAACTGGATGGCCAAACCGCGCCAGTAATTCACCGCCTTGGGATTGGCCGCGAGCGCCTGGCGCATCTTCTGTTCGCCATCCAAGAGATGCCCGGTTTCAAACAGCAATTGCCCGAGCAGGAAAAGCGCATCCGCTTGCCCCGGATCAAGCTTCAAGCCCTCTTCATAGCATTGCCGTGCCTCGGTCAAACGACCTTCGCCCTGATGCGTCAGCCCAGCGGAGAAGAGTCTCGCTGCGGCGTTTTTTGCCTGCTGGTTCAAGCGCGCATACCCAACAATCCTTGCAAACCAGCCGTCAACTCGCCGATGACGGCATCCCCTTGACCTGTTTCTTGCTGCCGGAAAATGCGCAACGACAAAATACCCTGCTCAGGAAGCGCCGCCCGTTCAAACGACGTGCCGCCACCCACGCGGGCAATCTCCTTCACCGACATTAATGGCGCCCCTTGCGTACTCGCCAAATGATCGTGCTCTGCTCAACGACGTTGTTAAACTGGCGAACGGCGGAAGCCATTTCCGCCTCAGTCATCTGTCCTGAAGACAGTTTCTCCTGCCATTCCGGCTCCAGCGAATGTTCCGCCGACTCGACCTCGAAATCGACCTCAAGAATGATGCCCAACGGCGTATTGGCGGCACCGATCGCTTCCCACTTACGGTTGAGGCGCTGATCAAAGAGAGTCAGCATGGGAAGAGTTATCGGACGGACGTGCGTCGGGTCACCGAGATAGTGATCACTGCGCGGATGCGGAACAACGATCTCGATACGCGCCCCATCGCGGCAAACTCGGTACATTTCCCGGATGATTGAGAGAAAAACATCGGTGCTTTGCCCGAGATGTTCAAGAACATGCGACAACTTGATCTCGTCGACGGAATCTGCCGCCCACGGCCACGGGGTTTGTTCAAGATTCACCACCATGTCTGGCTGACACACATCCACGCAGTCCACATTTACGAATCCGGCCACCTGACGTCGGCCACAGCCCAGATTCAGTTTCAGCGCAGGCAACGACATAATTTCCCCCGCATTCTGTGTCACTGGCTGCGGCGTCAATGGCCCGGATAGCACCTCAGCCTCTGGGCGATCCTCAGCCCAGGCCGAGAGGGCATCGACAACGCGCGGCACCACGGAACTCCAGTCGGCAAACGACGTTTGCCGAAAAATCCGCATCGTCGGATACCACGGACAATCCGTCCGGTCGAGCAGCCAGCGCCAGTCGGTATCGAAACGATCGAGGAGCCAGACCGGCACGCCCATCGCTCCAGCCAGATGCGGCACCGAGGTATCGACGCTGATGACCAGGTCAAGATTAGCAATGATCGCCGCTGTATCGGCAAAATCCTCTGCCCCGTCCATGAGATCAACTATCTTGTCGGTCAGTCCTTGCGCAGCGATCTGGCTCTTGGCATCGCCTTTTTGCAGCGAAACCCAGCTGATTCCCTCAATTTCAAGCAAGGGTTTGAGTTGCTCAAGCTGCATGGTACGGAACTTGTGAAATAGATACGCCTCGCCACTGGCCCAGACCAAGCCGACTTTCTTACCGTTCAGTCCGGCGAGCTTGACCGCCCACGCCTTGACCAGATCAGCGCTCGGCGTCAGGTAAGGCACCTCGGCAGGAATACTCTCCAGCCTCGTCCCCAAGCGCTCAGGAACCGTCAGCAGCGCAATATGGTAGTCGATAGGCGGCACACCGCCGGGCACCGTCTCCGGCAACAATTCGACGCCACAACTGGCGGCGTAGGAGGAAAACAGCCTGAAGAGCGGTTTCAGACACCAGTAATAGATACGCGCCGTCGGATAGCGTTCGCGCAGCACCCGCAAATAACGAACGAACTGCAGGTTGTCTCCCATCCCCTGCTCGACGTAAATCAGCAGAGTCTTCCCCGCCAGCGGTTCCCCGGCCCATTCCGGTTGCTTGAAGCGCGGACGGTTCTGGCGAGTGGCCGGCATTTCCCAGCGCTTTTCGTACCACACCCAGCCCTCCTCGAAACGCCCCCACAGCAATAGCAGGATGCCCAGATTCAGCCCGGCCTCAACACTATCCGGCTTGAGCACCAGAGCCTGGCGATAAGCCGACTCGGCCTCTTCAAGGCGCTGTGTTCGATAATACAGTTCGCCGAGGTTATTCCACGCTTCGTGGAGCTCAGGAGAATACTCAACGGCTTTGAGAAAATTCACCCGAGCCGACTCGATCTTTCCCTGCTTGAGGTAACAGTTCCCCAAGTTGTTATACACCGCCCCAATTTTGGGAGCGACATTCAGCGCACACTTGAATTCCTCTTCCGCCGAAACCACATCGCCCTGATCCTGCAGGGTCAATCCAAGATTGTTATGCGCTTCAGCAAAATCGGGGCGTATAGCAATTGCCTGACGGTAATGTGACTCGGCCTCGGCGGTTTTGCCTTGCGCACGCAACAGATTGCCCAGGTAATAGTGTGCGGCAGAGTCTGCAGGAGCGATCTGCAAAGCGATTCTCAGCAATTTCTCCACTTCGGTACCGCATCCGGCTTGGCTTAACGCCGTACTCAGGTTAACCAGGACTTCGGCACTATTCAGACCGAGCTCGACGGCCTTCAATACCGACTTGACGGCTTCTTCCGGTGCCTCTTCGGCGAGCAGGATTTCGGCGCGCAAGGCATGCAAATCCGCAAAATCCGGACGCATTTTCTCCAAAACCTCCAGTTCGGCCAATGCTTCCGTCCTCTTGTCTTGGCGAAAGAGCATCAATGCGAGGTTGAAATGGGCGTCCATCCCCGACGGATCGACGACCAGCGACATCCGATGCAAAGCCTCGGCCTCGGACCAATGCCCCAGAGCCGCCTGCATCACGCCACAATCATTGTAATAGCCGGCGTGAGTTGGACTGATTTCCAGCAAACGCCTCATAAAATCTATGGCTTCTGAAAATTTCTCCTGCAGATAGAGGCACTGCGCCAGCAGATGAATGGCCGTCTCATCGTTCCCCTCAGCTTCGACCCGTTGCCGTGCCAGTCGTTCGGCCTCAGCCAGTCGTCCCGCAGAAAAGCAGGCAATTATTGCGCCGATCCCATCCTGCTGATCAAAAACCACCTTTTGATTCATCGAGTTGTCCAAAATAGGGAAGTTATTCTGCCGAAGAAGTCTAGCACATCAAATATTTTCAACTTTCGCTAAAGTTTTCCTGCTGATGTGCCGTGAATGGACTTAACGGAAGAAAAAACTGTCCGTAAGTAGCAAGGAAGCGCCAGATGCCTCTCTGACGCAAGAGTTTAACCACCTCAAGGAGCTTAAAATGTCACAAGTCATCAACACCAACGTAATGTCGCTGAATGCGCAACGTAACCTGAACAGCACCTCAGACAGTCTGACCACCTCACTGCAGCGCCTGTCCTCCGGCCTGCGCATCAACTCATCGGTAGACGATGCCGCCGGTCTGGCTGTTGCCCAGAAAATGGATTCGCAGATTCGTGGCATGACCGTCGCCATGCGTAATGCTTCAGACGGAATCTCCTACGCCCAGACAGCCGACACCGCGCTGGCCGTGGTTTCCGATCAGCTGCAACGGATGCGCGAACTGGCCACCCAGTCGCTCAACGGCACCCTGTGCGACACGGAACGTACCAAAATCAACGTTGAATTCACCTCGCTGCAGTCTGAAGCCGCACGTATTCAAGGTGCTGCCAAGATCAACGGACAATCCGTTTTTGCCACCTTCAACTTCCAGGTCGGCGCCGACGCGGCCGACACGGTAAGCGGCACTTTCACCAGCGTGGCAGTCACTGGCAACAGCGTCAGCACCTCAGCCGCCGCTTCGTCAGCACTGACCGCCATTGACACCGCACTGGGCAGCATTGCCACCAACCGCGCAACAGTCGGTGGTATGCAGAGCCGTCTGAACTTCACGATCCAGTACCTTGAAGGTGCTCGTGAAAACCAGTCCGCTGCAAAGAGCCGTATCATGGACACTGACTTCGCCGCAGAAACCGCCAATCTGACCCGCGCACAGATTCTCCGCCAGGCCGGTACGGCAATGGTCTCACAAGCCAATCAGCTTCCACAAACGGTGTTGTCGCTCCTGAAATAAAACGTACTATCCTTGAGGCGAAAAACTCCCGGTACGGTCTAAGCCGTACCGGGGTTTGCACAACAAGGTAAGGAGATGATGATGGGCATCACAGAAATCAGTAGCGCAGTAACGGCACAACAGACCAGCCCCCGCTCTCTGCCTCCACAGGCCAGCGAAGCTGCAGCTGCAACTGTGCGTGAACCGGTCAAGGTTGAGCAAAAGGATGTTAAGGCTGAAGCAAAGGCCGAGGCCGAGGCAAAGGATAAACAACCTCGCCCGGAAGAGTTACAATCGGCTCTGCAAAAAATTAAAGAATTTGTCAGCGCTGCAGCCAGCGATATCAATTTTTCCATTGATAGCGAAAGTGGCCGTACCGTTGTCAAAGTGATTGATCGCAGCACCAAAGAAATTATTCGCCAGATTCCTTCACAGGAGTTTCTTGATATGTCAAAAGCTCTGGATCGACTTCAGGGTCTTCTGCTCAAGAACAAGGCCTGAGGAGTTTGTAGCACACAAGGAGTAGGACATGGCCATCTCATCAGCCGGCATTGGTTCGGGTCTGGATGTTAACAGTATCGTTTCGCAACTGATGGCCATTGAACGTCAGCCTGTGACCCAGGTACAGGCCAGGCAGACGACCAATGGCAACCAGATTTCCGCAATGGGCCAGATCAAGAGTGCCATTGCCGCGTTGCAAACTGCTGCGAGCGCCATATCCACCACGAGTGGCTTGTACTCTTACAAAGGCACGCTGACCGACACGACGATTGCTTCGGCAACGACGACTTCGAGCGCCGTGGGCGGCACCTACAGCCTTGAAGTTGGCCGTCTGGCTAGCACTCACAAACTGACCTCGGCCGCCGGGGCTGACGCCAGCGCCGGCGGCAGCTTGACTATTGAAATCGGCAGCACGGCCAGCGGCTCCTTTGTCGCCAAGAGCGGCACTTCGCCAGTGGCGGTCACGATCAACGCCGGTTCCTCGCTGACCGACGTCGCCAGCGCCATCAATTCGGCCGACTCTGGCGTCACTGCGACGGTCATCAATGGTCAAAGCGGCGCGCAACTGGTCGTTACCAGCAAGTTTTCTGGTGAAACCAGTCAGGTCAAGATAAGCACCGCGATGAGCGGATTTGCTTTCAACCCAGACAATCCCAGCGCGCCCGGTAGCCTGGTGCAGAAAGACCCGGGCCAGAACGCTATTCTCAAGATTGATGGCGTCACTATCGCCAACACCACGTCCAACACGGTGACTGACGCCATTACCGGGGTCACGCTCAATCTGACGAAAACCAATGTCGGCACGCCGACATCACTGACCATCAGTAATGACACCTCGGGTCTGTCCACCAAGGCTGCGGCCTTCGTCAAAGCGTACAACGACGCACGAACGACCATGAAGACCTTGTCAAAATACGATTCAACCGGCGCGTCCAACGGCGTGCTCAACGGCGATAGTACCGTCACAAGCGCCCTGAATCAGTTGCGTAGCGCACTATCTACCGTTCCCTCCGGGGTCAGCAGTGCCTATAAGAACCTTGCCGACTTGGGCATTTCTTCACAGACTGACGGCACCCTCAAGCTCGACTCGACCGTGCTGCAAACGGCCATCGATAAGAATTTCGCCTCCGTCGCCACCAGCCTGGCAGCCTACGGGACAGCATTTAACACCCTGACGACCAGCATGAACGCCACGGATGGGATGATTACTTCCCGGACGGAAGGCTTAACGGCCACCTCAAAACTGTTCACCTCACGCATCGACGACATGAACCGCCAACTGACCCTCGTCGAAGCCCGCTACCGCAAACAATACACGGCGCTGGACACGATTATGGGCAAGTTGCAGACCACTTCCAGCTATTTGACGCAAAACTTCAGCACCACCAAAACTTCGTAGAGGACTGACTAGTGTTTGGCATGACCCCCAACCCGGCTAAAGCCTACAGCAAAGTAAGCATTGAAACGGCCGTACAGGAAGCCAGCCCGCATAAGCTGATCGTCCTGCTGTTCGAGGGCGCCCGCGAAGCCATCATCATCGCGCGTTCAGGCATGGAATGCGGGGATATTCCGCAAAAGGGCTCGGCGATCACCAAGGCCATCGATATCATCCTCAACGGTTTGCGTGCCTGTATCAATCTGCAGGACGGTGGAGATCTGGCGCAGAATCTCTACGCTCTTTACGATTACATGGCGCGCCGTCTTCTCCACGCCAATATGCACAATGACAAGGCGGCTCTGAATGAAGTTCTGAAACTGCTGTCCGAGATTCACAGCGCCTGGATCGTTATCGGAACCAAGATAGACCAAGACAGCGCGAAGGCCGAGTAGTTGATGCCCACTTCGCTCTCGCTTCTGCGCGATCTCCACAAACGCCACGAAACCATGGTTAACCTGGCCAACGAACTGGATTGGGATGGTCTGGACAGGGAATGGCATGCGGCTGAAAGACATTTCGCCACATTAATGAGCATGCCACCGCTCGCCGAACTCACCGGCAGCGACTACGTCGAGGCCCAAAAACTGATCGCCCGCCTGCTGGCGCAACAGAAACTCATTACCGAGAAAGTCCGGCCTTGGATGGAGCAGGTTCGCCCGATGCTGGACAGCTTTGATCGTTACCCCCAGAAGCCTGAGCAGGTTTAAAGTGGACTTTCAGCCATACCTGCTGAAACGCTGACCCGGCTTCAAACCAGCACGCGCGAGACCGCCCATGATCCCTGCCGATGTCGCCAGCCGTCTTCAGGTCGCCGCCGACGCCTCCTTGCGCCCTGTGGCGCCAGCACAGGAAATTTCTGACAAGCTTTCCGGTTTGGTCGCCGGCCAGAAAGTCATGGCCGAAATTCAGTCGCTTCTCCCGAACGGCACCTATCGCGCCCTGATCAACCAGCGCAATATCACGCTGGCGCTGCCATTTTCGGCGAAAAGTGGCGATTCACTTGAACTTCTGGTCACCGAATCAGATGGCAAGATCGCTCTAGCTGTTGCGTCACGCCCGGAAGGTGAAAGCAGCAAACCGACAACTGAATCCACCTCGGCAACGCTCAGTCGAACCGGCCAACTGATCAGCACGCTTTTTTCTGGTGCGCGTGAAGCCAAGGGGGGGCCGGTTTCACTGCCGCTCAACGGCAACCAGCCGCTGACCAACGCTCCTCCGGCCAGCGCCCAGGATCTTCTCCCGGCGCTCAAGCAGGCCATCAGCCAAAGCGGCATGTTCTATGAATCACATCAAGCCGAGTGGGTCGCTGGTCGTTTCCCGAAAGCAGAACTGCTGCAGGAACCCCAGGGAAAACTATCCTCAGCTGCTGCTTTGGCCTCAGCGAGCCTCGAAGAGCAAGTCGCCCCTTCGAAAGCACCGGTCAGCGTGGCACAGCAACCTGCTGAGGCACTGGCCCGTCTGGCGACAGAACCGCAAGCCAAACCAGGCAGTGGCATCGACGGCAACAAGACCGTCGTTGCTCAATCGCCCCTTCAACAAACCGGGGGCATCGTCGCTCAGCAGGTGCAACCCCTGGTTCAGCAGCAATTGGATGCTTTGGCGACGCAAAATTTCTCCTGGCAAGGCCAGATCTGGCCAGGGCAGGAAATGCAGTGGGAGATCGATGAAGACGCCGCACACCAGCAGGGCGAAGAAACAGCGCCGCAATGGTCGACACGCCTGCGCCTGACCCTGCCCAATCTGGGCGAAATCGACGCCAAGATTCGCCTGCAGGGCAACCAAATGACCCTGTCGATGAGTGCTGGGAGCGCAGAAACACGTCAGATGATGCGCGCCGCCAGCCTCAGCTTGCGTTCACAACTCGATGAAGCCGGCGTCAACCTCGCCTCCATGGGCTTCAGTACCGAGACTCAGAACAATGACCCAGTCTGAGAATGATTTGCGTAAGAGTGCCATCGCACTCACTTACGCCCAGGCCGATTCGGCGCCGCGGGTTGTCGCCAAGGGTCGCGGTGCCGTTGCTGAGCAAATCATCGCGCGGGCGCGTGAGCACGGCGTCTATGTGCATGAATCGCCCGAACTGGTCTCCCTGCTTATGCAAATCGATCTCGACCAGCGCATTCCACCTCAGCTTTATATCGCCGTATCCGAACTTCTGGCCTGGATCTATCGCCTGGAAAGCGGAGAAACCGTAACCGGCCCCCCAGTGTTGTCGGCTTTGCCAACAACGTTAGAAAAACAGAAGTTGAAGCCAAAAATGCGATAATCGAAGAGCATCTCCCGGTAGCGTCCATCATCCAAAATTCATGGTGCAAACGCAGATTAACTGCTGGTGACAGGCAAGCTTAGCAATCGTGAAGACCAATACACGACTTACACACAGGATATGACATGGATGCCTACTACATCAATCTCGATTCAGACGAGGGACGGCGCCAGTTCATTGAAAAAGGGTTTAGTGACTATAACAATCAGACTGGGACGCTAAAACGTGTACCGGCCATCGATATTAATCACGTCGTATCAGCCGCGATTCCAGGGAAAATACGCAGCGGCGAGAAAGCTTGCATTCTTAGCCACCAGCGTGCGATCGAACTCTCGATCAACGATAACAACCATTCGTTAATCATCGAGGACGATGTTCAATTCGGTCCAAACACATTCAGCTTACTCAGCAAGCTGGGAACATTGCTGGACGACTTTGATATCGTATTCACGGATTTAGGATTGGGTGACATACACGACATGATTCGTTTTTTCGTCCGCCGAAGAAAGATGCTAAGCCAGGGATTATTTAAGCTGCTCGATCTAAAAGGGATATTCTTCTTTGGTTCGACGGCATATGTAATTAACGCACGTTCGAAAGAGAAACTCATTGGGTTGATAGATGGCCTGCCATCCCTTGACTTGCCTTATGACATACAATTACGCCAATGGATCGAGAATGGAGATATCAAAGCGGGGCTTGCTTTTCCATTTTTAACAACAGTATCAAGTCATGCCGACTATTCTGGAATTCAATTAACCGATCTCCAGCTAACAGACGCTGTCTGCAATGCCTACCGTCGCATTATGTGGGCGGACTTCGGTCACGTTCCAGAAAACCCCGTGGAGCTACTGAGCAAACTCAACGCCAGTTATTTTGATACGCAGTCACTCTATTTTGCCCAAATTCTTTCGGTAATGCTTTCACCGAATTTTATTGAAAAATAGATATTTGTCATTCAATGCCGGATAACATCCAGCATTGGCCGCAACAGGAGATATTGATGGGGCTCGGAGTTTTTAGTCTGTATTGGGATAACATCGACGAACGTTTTCCTCTCTGCCAGAAGACAGTGATGAGCCATCTCGGAATTGATGTTATGCAGCATAAGATTCATGGCTTACAGCATTCAGACTGGATGGACTGGGTGCTCACTAGTCCATGTTTCAAAAATATTGATGTTTTTCTCTTTCTTGATATCGATTGTTTTCCGACGCACACCAGTGCCTTGACACGGGCATTCAAGGCGGTAAATGAAAATAAAATTCTGGGGTGCGCCCAGAGCGCGTCGCATCTTTCACGACCTGAGGATATTTACGCCGGACCGTTTTACCTATGCCTGTCGCGCGCAACCTATGACTACATCGGCAAGCCCTCTGCACGCTGCGACGCTGATTTTGATGTTGCGCAACGAATTACAGTTGCAGCACGCGGATTCGATGTCGGAATTGAGTACCTCTGGCCAACTGAAGTTCTCATGCCAAAATGGAAACTGGGAGCAGACAAGACATTTGGCATTGGAACAACATACGATGATTGCGTGTTTCACTTATTTGAAAGCCGCTCAAATCAGCACATCGATATTCTGATGGAGCGTGCAACACAGGCGATCGCACGTTTTAAAACACAATCGTAGCCAATCAGCTTTCCGGGGAAAACGGCGATTCACTTGAGCTTCTCGCCATAAGGCGTGACGGCGCTGAACCATTCATACCACGCGGGAACGCGGCGTACACCCAAGCTGGACACACTGCGCACGCAAATCGATCTGGATCACCGTATACCACCCCAGCTTTATATCGCCTTATCCGAACTTCTGGCCGAGATCGTCCGCCTGAAAAGCAGGGGATCCGTGGCCAATGCCCCGGCGCTATCGCCCTTTTACCTAAAACACTGAAATAAACCAAGATAATTCTGTCTTTAGTCTTTCCAGAATGTCATTTCAGCTTTCCACCTGAGCAGTATTTAGATTAGACTTTAGGGGTACCGCGATCAGGATAAAAGAATGGCCGAGACCGAAGTTCCAGCGGATTCTGAAAAATCGCCTCCACGATTCGAACTTGAACAGTCCGATGAGTACAGTCGTTTTTTATTGCATTCAAAAACCGAGATTGTTTCGGTACTTCGTACCCTGATTCAGAAAGGGGCGTTGGTCACCGTTCATTTCGACCAAGGCTACTCTTTCCTGCTGACCTCACTGCTCGCCCTGACCGCGGACAACAACGGGTTTATTCTCGATCTTGGCAGTGACAGCGAAATGAACCGCAAAGCGCTCCTGTCAAACAAACTGATCCTGACCACAGTAGTCGACAAAGTAAAAATTCAGTTCAAGCTGAACGGACTGACCACCACCCAGCACGAAGGACGCGCCGCCTTTCTCGCCAAGCTCCCGGAAGCCCTGCTGCGATTGCAACGACGTGAGTTTTTCCGGCTATCAACCCCCATCGCCACCCCGATCAACCTGGTCACTGAACTTAACCGCGCCGACGGAAGTACGATGAACCTTGACGTTCCCTTGCTCGACGTCAGTGGAGGCGGCATCGGGCTGATGGCTGTGCCCGATCTGGCCGAACTCTTCACCAAAGGCGAGAGCCTGTCTAACTGCAAGATCAACCTGCCCGAGGAAGGTCTGCTGGTGGTAACGCTATTCATCCGCAACATGTTTGATGTCACCACCCGAAGTGGTGCCCAATATGTTCGTGTCGGGTGTGAATTTGTCGACATCCCCTCAGCGCGCCTCAACATGGTTCAACGCTACATCACCCGTGTTGAGCGCGAACGCAAGGCCCGCTTAAGCGGATTGTCCTAAAAAGTGCTGACAAAAAAACGGCGCCCTGAGGCGCCGTTTTTTATGGGGAAGAACGGTGATCAGACCGACATGTTCATCACGTCGTGGTAAGCAGAAACCAGCTTGTTGCGCACCTGCACCATTTCTTGAAAGGACAGGTTGGCCTTCTGCAACGAAATCATCACCTCATGCAGGTTGGCATTGCTGTCGCCGGCGGCAAAATTTGCCGCCATCGTTTCAGCCTGCTGCTGCGTCTGATTCACTTGGGCAATCGAATTCTGCAGCACCTGGGCGAAATCCACTCCGCCTTCCGGACTGCCCTGTGCCTCGGAAACACGACCTGTTGCTTGCGCCGTCGTTGCCCGCAGCATACTCAACATCTGATCAATACCTTTGGTATCCATTTGCTTCTCCTAACACTTCTCAACAACTACCTTGCAAGAAGCGCGCCAGCTAGCATCAGTTACTTATTCGCTAAGCAATCCCGCTTCGCGATACTGCTTGAGCTTGTGTCGCAAAGTTCGTTCCGACATTCCGAGACGCTCTCCGGCCAGTTTCCGCGATCCACCCACGGCCGACAATGTCTCCAGAATATGCTCACGCTCCAGATCACGCAAGTTATCAGTTTTCTGCCCTTCACCTGGCGTGGATGCCAGCACGGCGGGTTCGGCCACAACCGACGCCACCGGCTTGATTTCACCTGGCTGCATTGCCGAAAGATAGAGGGCGTCGGGCTCAACCACATCTCCGGCAGCAAAGATCACCGCACGCTGCATCACGTTTTCGAGTTCGCGTACATTACCCGGCCAAGCATGAGCGCGCAGCGCCACCTCGGTCAACGGCGACAGGCGCAGCCCGGGTCGCCCTGAGCGCCCGCCGTGCTCGGCCAGAAAATGCTGGGCCAGCGACACGATATCATCTGGCCGTTGGCGCAAGGCCGGGATCAACAAAGGAAACACATTGAGTCGGTAATAGACGTCTTCCCTCAATACGCCCTTGGCCACGGCTTCAGCCATGTCCCGATTCGAGGTCGCAATGATCCGGATATTCAAGGCCACCGGTTTTTTGCCCCCTACCCGCTCGACCTCGCGCTCCTGTAAAACCCGCAATAGCTTGGCCTGCAGCCCAAGCGGCATTTCGGTCACTTCGTCGAGCAACAGGGTTCCATTTTGGGCCTGCTCGAACTTGCCGGCCTGAGCCTGCTGCGCACCGGTAAACGCCCCCTTTTCGTAACCAAAAAGGGTGGCTTCGAGCAAACTGTCCGGGATGGCCGCACAGTTGATGGCCACGAAAGGCCCGGCATGGCGCGCCGAATGGTTATGGATGTAACGGGCAACAACCTCTTTGCCGACGCCACTCTCGCCGGTCAGCAAGACCGTCGTGTCAGTCTGCGCCACGCGCATGGCCAGAGAAAAAAGATTCTTGCTGGCCAGGTCACTGGCGATCACCCGATCATCATCGAGCGCTTCCGGCAGACGATAGCGCGCCACATGTTCCAGCAAGGCCTTGGGCTCAAACGGCTTGAGCAAGAAATCGCAGGCTCCCGAACGCATGGCTTCGACCGCCCGGTCAACGTCGGCAAAGGCAGTCATCAACACCACCGGAAGGTGCGGGAAACGGACGCGAATTTCCTTGAGCAGGGTAATGCCATCCATCGGCATCATGCGCACGTCGCTGACTACCAGCGCTACCGCTTGAGCATCCAGCAGCTTCAGCGCTTCTTCACCGCCCGGTGCAGAAACCACAGCCTGCCCGGCAAGTTCAAGCGTATCGCAGACTGCTTCACGCAGATTGGGGTCGTCTTCGACAACCAGTATCGGTAATCCCTGAGCCATTATTTTCCAGTAAATCAAAATACTTTAAATCGAACCACGGCGGGCACGGAGAAAGACAACAAACCCGTGATGCTTTAAACCCCGAACGAGGATGTGTAACAAGCTTAATCTTATTTTCTCGCTGTGCACGCCGTGGTTAGCGTGTGTTTTATAGCTTTAATGTTCATAGGCTCCTCCGGCTGGCAACAGCAGGACAAACTCCGACCCTTCGCCCGGTATCGAACTCACTTCAATCGACCCGCCATGAGCCCGGGCCACGCCCAGAGCAATCGCCAGACCCAAACCCGTGCCTTGCCCACGAGTGGTAAAGAATGGCTCGAAAATGCGCGCCTGGGCTTCCGGAGCTATTCCCCCACCCGTATCGCGTACACTAACTCTCACCTGCCTCCCATCCATTTCTGCCGCCAGCCTGACCTCCCCGGCTGTATCCAAACGACCCTCACAGGCTTGCAAGGCATTCTCCAGCAGGTTGAGCAGGGCGCCGCCCAGCGCTTTTCGGCTGCCTGTGATTATAGAGTCCCCGACCAACGAAGTAACGGTAAAACGGATTCCTTTTTCCAGGAAAAGGGGTTCCATCGTCTGCGCCGCGTCAGCGATCAGCCCCGCACAAGGAATCACATCGCGACCGATACTCTCGCCACGGGCAAACAACAGTACATCCTGAATCAAACGTTCAAGGCGCTTCAACTGTTCGGAAGCTTTACTGGCAAAGCGGGTACGCGCGGCCTCCGAAAGGTCCGGCTGGGCCAGATTCGAACTGTAGAGCAAGGCTGTAGCCAGCGGCGTACGCAACTGATGCGCCAGTGAGGCGGCCATTTCACCCATGGCCGCCAGCCGCTGATTGCGCTCGGCATTGGCTTTCAATTCATGGGCCACGGTAATGTCGTGAATCAGCAACAGTCGCCCACCCGAAGAATCGAGCGGACTCTCGGCAATCACCACCCTGCGCTCACCAAGCTCCCACTCGTCAGGTGCATCAGTGACCTTCAGGCGAGCCTGAGCCAGCGACACCCAATCACTGCCGATGATCGACTCACCCAGCATCTCACGCGCCACCGGATTGGCTTCACTCACTGCCGCCGTACTGTCAAGGACGACTACTCCGGCAGGCAAGGCATTCAACAACAGGGCCAGCCGCTCGGAAAGCGCTTCCTTTTCTTGGTACTGCCGTCGCAACTCGCCATTGGCCACGGCCAGTTCGGCAGTCAATGATTCAACGCGCCCCTGAAGCCCCTCATAGGCCTGTGTCAGCTCGATGGAGACCTGATTGAAGACATCAAAAGCACGTTGCAGCTCCTGTGCTTTTGGATCGGGAACAGCAATTTGCGTCGCTTCATTCATTCGAAGGAAAATCCGGTGCAATTAACAGATACAATAGTAGAATATTTCTTAGACCTTTTCGCTTTTTGCTTGATTAATCGCTAAATTCAACCATTATCGCAGGCATGGCGGCAACCGGAACCAACACTTCAACTTCAGCTAACTCAGACAATCTGGTTGATCGTCTGCGCGATGCATTGGCACGCCTGAGCAACCAGCAGAAAATCATGCTGATGATCTCGATCGCTGCCTTCGCCGCTCTGGTCGTTGGTAGCAGCACCTGGCTCAAACAGGCCGACTACCGGGTTCTTTTTTCCAACATCGCCGAACGCGATGGCGGCGCGATCATCGCCTCGCTCGATCAACTGAATATTCCGTACAAGTTCAGTGAGAGTGGTGGCGCCATCCTGATCCCCGGCAGCAAGGTGCATGAAGTGCGTCTGCGCCTGGCCTCGCAGGGATTGCCCAAGGGTGGCGGCGTCGGATTTGAACTGATGGAAAACCAGAAATTCGGCATCAGCCAGTTTGCCGAACAGGTCAATTACCAGCGCGGCCTTGAGGGTGAACTGTCAAGGACCATTCAATCGATTGGCGCCGTGCAGGCGGCCCGCGTTCATCTAGCCATCCCGAAACCGACCGTGTTTGTGCGCGAGGAATTAAAGCCATCAGCCTCGGTCCTGCTCAATCTTTATCCAGGACGTACGCTTGAATCCTCGCAAATTGCCGGCATCCAGAACCTGGTAGCGGCGAGCGTTCCCAATCTGACAGTCTCTGGCGTCACGCTGATTGACCAGAGCGGCGCCATGCTCTCGCAACTCAAGAGCAAGACGATGGACGTGGGACTCGATCCGACGCAGATCAAATACGTTCAGGAAATCGAAGCCAATGCCATCAAACGGGTTGAAGACATTCTCTCGCCTCTCGTTGGCGCCGGCAATTCGCGCGTTCAGGTCGCGGCGGATATCGATTTCTCGCAAAACGAACAGACTGCTGAAACACACCGCCCGAACACCGTACCACCAAATATCAGCGTGCGTAGTCAGCAAACCAGCGAATCGGCCAGTGCCACACCGTCCGCCCAGGGCGTTCCTGGCGCGCTCAGCAATCAACCACCGGTTCCAGCAACGGCGCCACTGACCCAGCCGTCCGTACCGGGTGCAGGGTTAGCCGCTGCTCCAGGGCAACCGGTACCCGGCCAGCTTAACGCCGCCGGACTGCAAGCAGCGGTGGCCAGCGTCGGACAGCCAATAAACACGCGCAAGGATTCGACGATCAATTACGAAGTCGATAAAACCATTCGCCACACCAAACAATCGGTCGGCGCAATCAAACGGCTTTCTGCAGCGGTGGTCATCAACCACCGCAAGGATGCCAAAGGTGTACTTAAGCCGCTCTCTGACGTCGAACTCAAACAGATCAACGAACTTGTCAAGGAAGCTCTGGGCTTTAACAAGGAGCGCGGGGATAGCGTTTCTGTTGCCAACGCACCGTTCTCGGCCATAGAGCGCAACGATTCGGGAATGCCGATCTGGAAAGACCCGGAAATGCTCTCCCTGCTCAAGGAACTGTTCAAATATATCTTTATTGCTGCCATTGCCGCCTATCTGATCCTCAAGGTCATTCGTCCGCTGATCAAAACCATGATGTCAGCCCCACCGCGAAGCGCTTCCAGCAGCGGCTTGGGTAAGAATGTCAATATCATTGACGAAGATGAGGAGTATCAAGAACCTGCCGGAACCTCCACGATGGACCGCAAACTGACTGCCGCTCGCAATCTTGCTCAGCAGGACCCGAAGGCGGTTGCGAACGTCATTAAGAACTGGACGGGTGCCAATGCCAGCTGATGACGGTGTAGAAAAAAGTGCCATCCTGCTGATCGCCCTCGGTGAAGACTTTGCTTCTGAGGTTCTCAAGCACCTTGGCCCCAAGGAAGTCCAGAAGGTCGGTCATGCCATGGCGGCGCTCAAGTCCGTGCCCCGCGCCAAAGTCGAGGATGTCCTGACTGACTTCCAGAAAGCAGCTTATGACTCCGCTGGCGTCAACGTGGACACCGATGCCTATGTCCGCTCGGTGCTGACCAAGGCGCTCGGCGATGACAAGGCCGCCAACCTGATCTCGCGCATTCTGCAAGGTGGTGACACCAATGGCATCGAAGGACTCAAGTGGATGGACGCCCCCACCGTCGCCGACCTGATCCGCAACGAGCACCCGCAAATTATCGCCACGATTCTCGTGCATCTCGAAAATGATCATGCCAGCGATATCCTCAACCACTTTACCGAACGACTGCGTAATGATGTGGTGCTGCGTATCGCCACGCTGGAAGGCATCCAGCCTGAAGCGCTCAAGGAGCTCAACGACGTCATGCTGCGCCTGCTTTCGGGTTCGGCCAACATCAAGAAATCGGCCATGGGCGGAGTACGTTCGGTCGCCGAAATCCTCAATTTCATGGGCACCGCCAACGAAACCACGGTCATTGATTCGATTCGCGAATACGACCCCGATCTGGCGCAAAAAATCCTCGATGAAATGTTCGTCTTCGAAAATCTGCTGGAACTCGACGACCGCGCGATTCAGTTGCTGTTGCGTGAAATCCAGTCCGATTCGCTGATTCTGGCCATGAAGGGCGCCTCCGAACCCTTGCGCGAGAAAATTTTCAAAAACATGTCACAACGCGCCGCCGAGATGCTGCGCGAAGATCTCGAATCGCGTGGCCCGGTTCGCCTTTCCGAAGTCGAAGCCGAACAGAAAGAAATCCTCAAGATCGTCCGCCGTCTGGCCGACGAGGGCCAGATCGTGCTAGGCGGCGCGGGTGGCGAGGAAATGGTCTGAGCGCGTCACCGCCATGACCGGCTTCGTCCCCAAGGAAAAACTCACTGCCTATCAACGCTGGGAGGTTGCCGCGTTCGACGAGGCCGAACAGGCCATCACGCGCGCCGAGGAAGCCACGCTTTCAGCCCCCGGCAATCAGGAGGGACAGCCTCCTGTTGTTCTCCCGACCGCGGCTGAAATCGAACAAATGCACGCCGAAGCCCACCAGCAGGGCTACGCCGCAGGATACGAGGAAGGCATCACCCGTGCCGGCGAAATCGCCGCACAGATAGAAAGCCTGATGAGCAACCTGCAACGCGCGATGGCTGAACTCGACCAGCATATCGCTGAACAGTTGCTGGCCACCTCGGTCGAAATCGCCAAGCAGGTCGTACGCCAAAGCCTGAGCATCAAGCCCGAGCTGTTGCTCCCGGTGGTCAGGGAAGCCGTAGCGACCCTGCACCCGCATCTCGGTCATCCGATGCTGTTTGCCCATCCTGATGACGCCGCATTGATCCGCACGCACCTCGGCGATCAATTGGCTCACAACAACTGGCGAATTGTTGAAGACTCCACAGTCACCCTCGGCGGCTGCCGGGTCGAACTCGGTGCCAGTGAAGTCGATGCCACACTGGAAACGCGCTGGCGACGTGTCCTCGAATCGATCGGCATCAGTCAGGAATGGCTGAACGATAAACCATGATGCGGCCATGAGCGACACCACTGACAATCCGCACCTGTCGGGCTGGGCCGGATTTCTTGACAATTGCCGTGATTCCGCCGCCCAAGCCTCGCCCTTGCTCCCCAGCGGCCACCTGACCCGCATCAACGGCCTGGTCATGGAAGCGGCGGGGCTCAAGCTTCCTCTCGGCAGCTCGTGCCGAATACTCCCCGTCGGCGGATCGCCAATCGAAGCCGAGGTCGTCGGCTTCAACGGCGAGCGGCTTTTTCTGATGCCCAGTGAAGACGTCTATGGTCTGTCCCCCGGAGCCAAGGTGGTCGCTCAGGAAACGCCCACCATACCCCCCAGGCTGGATCACCCTCCGGCGGCCCGGCGACGGGCCGTTGACCGCGCCAAACTGCTCCCGGTCGGCGACGCCTTGCTCGGCCGCATTCTCGACGGCGCAGGCCGCCCCCTTGACCGGCTCGGTCCGCTCAATGCCGAAAGCATGCGTCCGCTACAAGGTCGGCCGATCAACCCGATGTTGCGCGCACCGATTGAACAATCCATGGACGTCGGCGTTCGCGCCATCAACGCACTGCTCACCGTCGGCCGTGGACAGCGTATGGGGCTGTTTGCCGGTTCCGGCGTCGGCAAGAGTGTGTTGCTCGGAATGATGGCGCGCTACACCGCCGCCGATGTCATCGTTGTCGGCCTGATCGGCGAACGTGGCCGCGAGGTGAAAGAATTCATCGAGCAGATCCTCGGCGAGGAAGGCCTGAAACGCTCCGTGGTGGTCGCCGCCCCGGCGGATGTCAGTCCGTTGATGCGACTGCAGGGCGCCTCCTACGCCACCTCGATTGCCGAACACTTCCGTGACCAGGGCCGTCATGTGCTGCTGATCATGGACTCGCTGACCCGATTTGCCATGGCCCAACGTGAAATTGCCTTGGCCATCGGTGAGCCCCCGGTCACCCGCGGTTATCCGCCGTCGGTGTTTGCCCGGCTGCCGCAACTGGTCGAGCGAGCCGGAAACGGCACCGATGACGGCGGCTCGATCACCGCGTTCTATACCGTCCTGGCTGAAGGCGACGACCAGCAGGATCCGATTGCCGACGCCGCCCGCGCCATCCTTGACGGCCATATTGTGCTGTCCAGAACGCTCGCCGACGCCGGCCACTACCCGGCCATTGACATCGAACAATCGATCTCACGCGCCATGGTCAATTTGATAGAACCGGAGCATTTCGAGCAGATTCGTCGCTTCAAGCAACTTTACACGCGCTACCAGCGCTCCCGCGACCTGATCAGCGTCGGCGCCTACGCTGCGGGTTCGGACGCACTGCTCGACCAGGCCATCAAGCTCTATCCGTCGTTTGAAATATTTTTGCAACAACCCCTGAGCGAACGCGCCGATTTTTCCAGCAGTCTGCAAAAGCTCTACAATCTGATCTGACCTCCGCAATAATGCAGGGTTTACAATGTCGCCTTACTCTCCGATCTAAGCATGGTCAAACCGTTTTCCCTGCAAACCGTCCTCGAATTAATGCAAGTCAGGTCTGACGAGGCCACACAACGCCTGGCGCGCCTGATCGCCAGCGAACGTGACGCAAAAAACAAGCTTGAGATGTTGCAGCAGTATCGAAGCGAATACGCGATGCGCTTCCAGGAAGCCGGTAAAAATGGGCTGTCACCCCGTGAATGGAAGAATTATCAGGAATTCCTGAACCATCTCGACGGTGCCATCGAAGCGCAGCAAAATGCCGTCAAACTGCAGATCATGAACACTGCCGCGGGTCAAACCTTCTGGCAGCAGCAACGCCGGAAACTGAAAGCTTTTGACACCCTATCCGATCGCCACTTTGCCAAAGAAGAAGCCCTGGAGAACCGGCGCGAACAAAAAACTCAGGATGAGTTTGCCTCGCGCATCAAGGATGAGAAGGACAGCAGATAAGTGGCGGTGTCACGCCCACCTTCTTCCCCGAGACGGTAATCAAGCCGCAAAGATTTATCCTGGCATAGAGTTTGCTCTTACACCGACAACACTCGCCACCAAGGAATGCCATGTCGATCACCCTCGTTTCCCCGCAGCCCAAGCCAGCGCAGGCCGCTGCAGCGGCTGACAATACGGCGAACAACACCTCCGGTAACGACGCGGTCACGGCTGGTCAGGATTTTGCCAGTCTCTTGTTAGGGCAACTGGTTCCCCTCACCACTGAAACCATTCCTGAAACTCCCCTGAAAGCGGAACTACCCTCAGAGGAGGCCGTTTCAGTGGATACGACCAATCTGTTTGCCGCACTGGGGATGGTACCCGCTGAAATGAAACCAGTGACCAATGCCCGCACGTCCAGTGACTCGGCCTTGTCTGCCAAGATAGCAGGTGACTCCGACCTGCCCGCACTGGGCAAGAGCGACAGCACCATGGACAGCCTGAAGAACCTTCAGGCCCAGGCCGCACTGGCCAGTCAAAAGACGAGTTCAGCAAGCACTGACACCCCGCAGGAGACCCATGCGGGGCCTCTAATCAGTGACAAACCGGCAAAATTTGCCGTTCCGGCACTCAGCCCGGAGCCAGAAAAGCTCGTCTCCACGAAATCGACCTCTGACACGCTCACGACAACCACCGTAACCACTCAAGCCCCCGCTGCGCAGAACTCGCTACCGGTTCGCAATGAAACACAGATTACTGTTGCCACACCAGTACGAGACCAAAGCTGGACCAACGATTTCAGCCAAAAAGTCGTCTGGCTGGCCAGCAACGACAAACAAACCGCGCAGATCACTCTTAACCCTCCTCAAATGGGGCCGATAGAGGTATCGATAACGATGGATAAAGGTACGGCATCGGCTTCATTTGTTTCAGCCAACCAGGAGGTACGCGACAGCATCGAAACGGCACTTCCGCGACTGCGCGAAATGTTCGCCAGTGCAGGCATTGAACTGGGACAGACCAATGTCAGCTCTGAGTCATTCCAGCAGCAGGCCAACAAGGACGAATGGAAATCGGCTACCCCCCGATGGTCTAACGATCAGGCTATACTTGTCGGCAGCACCTCGGGCACATTACCCGCCCGAGCTTTTCTTTCACAGCAAGGGAATGGACGTGTCGATATTTTTGCCTGACCTGCTACACGATGAAACAATAAAAATGATCAAGGAGTAATGACATATGGCCAAAGAAGCCAAGCCAGAGGCAGAAACCGCGGATGCGGGAACAACGCCTCCCAAGAAAAGCATGAAATTACTGATCATTGTTGCCGCCGCTCTGGTATTGATTCTGGCCATTGGCGGCGGGGCCGCTTATTTCCTCATGAAGGGACATGCCGACCCGGACGGGGAAGACGGCGAGGTAGCCACAGAAAAAGCCAAGGCCGACAAGAAAAAGGGCGGGAAAGAAGTCGCACCGGTATATGTCGCGCTGGAAGCGTTTACGGTCAATCTGGTTCCAGAGAACGGCGACCAGTTTTTGCAACTGATCATCTCGTTCGAAGTGACTGACCTTCGCATCGCCGACAAAGTGAAGTCTTATACGCCCAAGCTGCGCAACAACATTATGCTGCTATTGTCAGGAAAGAAAGCCGCCGAGTTGATCACCCGAGAAGGCAAGCAAACTCTAGCCACCGAGATTCGCGACCTGGTTAACGAGATCCTTGATCCGGGTGTCAAATTTGACCCGGACGCCTCCCCGGTAAAAGAAGTTTTGTTTACGTCATTCATTATTCAGTAAGGTTATATGTCTACTGACTTCCTTTCCCAGGACGAGGTCGACGCTCTACTCAAGGGCGTTACCGGAGAAACTGACGAGCCCGAATCCTCTGACGACGGGGAAGGTGGCGTTCGTGGTTACAACCTGGGAACGCAGGAGCGCATCGTCCGCGGACGCATGCCGACGCTGGAACTGATCAATGAGCGATTTGCCCGCTACCTGCGCATTGGCCTGTTCAACTACATGCATCGCACCACAGAAATCTCGGTGGGGCCGATCCGCGTACAGAAATACAGTGAATTCATCCGCAATCTGGTCGTGCCGACCAATCTGAACCTGGTCGCGGCCAAACCGCTCCGTGGCACTTCATTATTCGTTTTCGACCCCAATCTGGTTTTTCTGGTTGTCGATAACATGTTTGGCGGCGACGGTCGCTTCCATACCCGGGTCGAAGGACGCGACTTCACTCCGACTGAACAACGCATCATTCAAGGCTTGTTGAACGTCGTATTCAACGAATATTCACGATCATGGAAGCCGGTTTACGATATCAATTTCGAATATATCCGTTCGGAAATGAACTCGCAATTCGCCAACATTGCCACGCCCTCTGAAATTGTCATTTCCACGTCGTTCACCCTCGAATTCGGTGGAACAGCCGCTGACATGCACATCTGTTTCCCCTATTCGATGGTCGAGCCGATCCGCGATCTGCTTTACAGTTCGATGCAAAGTGACCAGTTATCCACGGACCACCGCTGGATCATCATGTTGCGCAAGCAATTGAAGGATGCCGAAGTCGAGATTTCCGCCCGCCTAGCCTCCACCACAGTGACGCTCGGCCAGATTCTCAAGATGAAGACCGGCGATATCATTCCGCTACACATCCCGGAAGTCATCGTTGCCCATGTAGACGACATTCCGCTGATGGAATGCCGCTATGGACAGCAAGGGGGGCAATACGCCCTCAAAATTGAAAAATTCATAACGCCAGAGAGTGAAGAAATCGCTCAGGGAGAACACCATGGTTGATGAAACCGAAAACACCAACGCCGATGCCAGTGCCGATGACGACTGGGCAGCCGCCATGGCTGAACAGGCCATCGCCGAAGCCGTACCGGCAGCCGCAGCTCAACCGGCCAAAATATTTCCTTCGTTCGCCGAAACCGACAGCAAATCATCGATGATGAACGAGCTCGACATGATTCTGGACATTCCGGTCCAGATCGCTGTCGAGTTGGGCCGCACCAAGATCACCATCAAGAATCTGCTGCAACTGGCACACGGCTCGGTCGTCGAACTCGACGCGATGGCCGGTGAGCCGATGAGTGTTTTCGTTAATGGAACACTGATCGCACAAGGCGAAGTCGTCGTGGTCAACGACAAGTTCGGGATCCGCCTGACCGACATTATTACCCCGTCAGAACGCATGCGGAAAATCGGTCGCTAGTCTCAGCCATGCGTTTTAACCCGGATTAAGGTTCCACCCGGCCTCGGCATGCTTTAAGATAGCGTCGGATTGATTGACTGGCCGACTGACTTGACCCGAAACGACAGATTTCCCCGATATTTTACCTACGGCCTCGGCAGCCTGTGGCTGCTTGTCTGGTCGCCCTGCTCATGGGCTCAGGCGTCAGCGGCTGAAGCTCCGGGCGTGTCCAATGTCGCCATTCTGCAGATGCTCTTCGGTCTGGCGCTGATCATCGCCATCCTTTTTTCTGGCGCTTACGTGCTGCGTCGACTCAACGGCGGCGCCCGTTTCGGTAATACCGGTCCGATGAAAGTGGTCGGCGGACTGATGCTCAGCGCCCGGGAAAGAATCATTCTGGTCGAGGTAGACGATACCTGGCTGGTGATCGGTATTGTCCCGGGGCAGATTAAAACCCTGCACAGCCAACCCAAGGGAGAACTTCCTTCGCCTGCACATACCAACAAACCTTTCGGGCACTGGCTAAAAACAATCACCGAGCGTAACAATGAGAAAAGCTAGTTTCATCCGTCACCTTTCGCTCCTTTCCACCCTGGCACTGCTGCTTATTCCCTGTGCAGCGCTGGCGCAAATGGGCGGTCTTCCCGCGCTAACCAGCACTCCAGGAGCCGGTGGCAGCCAGACCTATTCGCTTTCGATCCAGACACTGGTCACGATAACTGCGCTGACCTTCATCCCCGCCGCTCTCCTGATGATGACCAGCTTTACCCGCATCATCATTGTCCTCTCCCTGCTGCGTCACGCGCTGGGCACCCAGACGTCTCCGCCGAACCAGGTCATCGTCGGCCTTTCGCTGTTCCTGACTTTTTTCATCATGTCGCCGGTGCTCGACAAAATCTACGTTGAAGCCTACCAGCCCCTCGCGGAAAACCGTATCACCTTTGTTCAGGCTGTCGAACGCGGCGCTGTGCCCTTACGCAGTTTCATGCTCAAACAGACCCGTGAAGCCGATATCGGGCTTTTCGCGCGCCTGGCTAATTCCCCCAAGCTGGATTCGGTCAATGACGTTCCGATGCGCGTTCTGATTCCAGCTTTTGTCACCAGCGAATTAAAAACCGCGTTCCAGATCGGCTTCATTATTTTCATACCCTTCCTGATCATCGACATGGTCGTCGCCAGTGTCCTGATGTCGATGGGCATGATGATGATGTCACCAGTCATGGTGGCGATGCCTTTCAAGCTGATGCTTTTTGTTCTGGTTGATGGCTGGCATCTGTTGCTCGGTTCACTGGTCATGACCTTCTCGACATGACACCCGAAGTCGTTATGAACATCGGAAGGCAGGCCATAGAAATGGCCTTGATCCTCTCCGCACCGTTGCTTCTGGCCGCCTTGGTCATTGGCCTGATCATCAGCATATTTCAGGCGGCAACTCAGATCAACGAACAAACGCTTTCATTCATCCCGAAACTGGTCGGAACCTTCCTCATTCTTATCCTGGCCGGCCCCTGGATGTTACAAATGATGGTCGATTACATCCGCAGACTGTTCGAGAGCATTCCCCAGATCATTGGCTGACACGCATGATCAGCCTGACCTCTGCAGAACTTAACTCCCTGATCGTTGCGTTCATCTTTCCGCTGGCGCGTGTTCTTGCACTGCTCAGTGCAGCCCCCCCATTCAACAATATCGCGCTCAGCGCACAAGTCCGCCTGATTCTCGGAATCAGCATCGCTATCGCCATTGCCCCGGCCTTACCCAAGATTGCTCCGATTGAACCGGCTTCAAGCGTCGGGCTGCTGATCCTAGCGCAGCAGATGCTCATCGGTTTTGCCATGGGTTTCTGTCTGCGCCTCGTGTTCACTGCGATCGACTTGGCGGGAAATATCATCAGCAACCAGATGGGACTGGGTTTCGCGACGGCGTATGACCCGCAGAACACGGCGCAAACCCCCGTGGTTTCTGAGTTTATCGGCATCCTGGCAACGTTGATTTTTTTGGCCATTGACGGCCATCTGATGGTGATTTCGACGCTGGTTCAGAGTTTCACTGTCATTCCCATTGGAAGCACAAATGTCGCTCACAGCTCATGGCTGAATGTCGCCGCTGCCGGCGGAGTGATTTTTTCTTCTGGAGTTTTTCTCGCGCTCCCGATCATCGTCGCCCTGACCATCACCAACATGGCGCTGGGCATTCTCAGCCGTGTTTCTCCTCAACTCAATCTGATGGCCATTGGATTTCCCATCACCATCATTATCGGCTTTGTTTGCCTGCTGGTCAGTCTGTCGCACCTCGGCACGCCCTTGCTACAACTGTTTGAATTCGGACTGCAATCGATGCTCGGGGTATTTGTGGCGAAATCTTGACCCGATCAGCGTTTTGGCGCCCCCCCTGCGCGCACCAGTTGAATGGTGCCCTCTGAAAAACGATGCGTAAATGGGGTGCTCGATTCGATGCCTTCCGAAAAATCAAGAATCTTGTATGACGTATACCCCCGCTCGCGTTGCAACGACAGAGCACGACGTTTCAGGATCTGCATCGACTCACCATCACCGCCGGTGCGGAAACTCTTGGCTTTCATCGACAGGGCATAAGTGTCTTCATTGAGGACTTTTTCTTCTATGTTCCAGTTAGGCGCCAGCGGATCGTAAACGACGTAGATCAATACGCCAGCAAGCCCGGCGCCGTAGATTTGCTCCGTGGTATAGGCCAGCAGCGGCGTCAGCTGCAGCGTGGCGTTGGGGAGCAATGCGGGGGAACTGCCGCACGAAGCCACGGCTAGCGCCGCACACAGTGCCGGTACAATCCTCATCACTCCCCCCCTCTTGGCGCCGCGCATCATATGTACTTGAACAAACTTAAACCGCTGATCTGGGCAAACGATTTCTGTGCCGCTTCCAGCTGTGTCTGCTGGCTCGTAAAGAGGGAAATGGCAGCGGTGTAATCCAGATCCTGAAGCTTTGAAATTTTATCCTTATATTGGATATCCAGGCTGCTGGAGATATCTGACAACCCCTGCAATTCCTTCATCCGCGATCCAATTGAAGCCTGAACGCCAGCCACGTTATCCAGTGCTTGATCCAGGCCGGCCATGCCGGCATTGATGTCGCTCCTGACTTTTGCCTTTAGCGTGTCATTACCCGCGACCGGTGTTCCGAACGCGGTAATCATGTTCTTCAAGGTGGTAAACAAGCTTTGATCAGTACTGGGTGTTACGTTGAATTTATCCCCGGCACTCGGCACTCCGCCAATGGTGAACGATATGCCGGGGATTGCGGTGATTGCTGCTCCCGTTGCATAGGCTACCCCTGTGGCTATTGCTGGCAGTCCGGCTGTCGTATCGATAACATCATACGTTCCAGGCGCGGTAAAACTGATTTGGTAATTATGCCCAGTCCAGCTTTGGGGATTGTTAACTGTCCCAGGATATATGACCCCGGTCCCTGTATTTAATGGAGCCGACTGTGGCGCTGCCGTCGTGAACGTTCCATTCCCTGAACGGATGTTATTGAATATATCGCGACCGGAATCACTGACAGCGATCTGTCGAGAGGCACCGACCTGCAGCAATCGCTGACCGTCATCCCCGACATAATTAACCGCTCCGGTCGTTGTTAACTGGAATGGCTGAGTCTCACCCTGGAAACCGGAAAAAAGATAGTGACCACTTGCATCAGCGCTATTGGCGATACCCAGCAGGGCATCAAACTGACTTTGCAGATTGCTGGCGATGGTCGCTCGCTGACTATCTGAATAGGACGCATTTCCGCCGGCAACCACCTGCTCCTTGATGTACTGGACGGCCTCAACGACCGAACTCAGACGACTTTCTTCGAGCGACAGCTGGGTACTTGCATTCGACTGGTTATCGGCGTACTGCGCCGTGACCTCGCGCGCCTGGGTATCCAGCAGCACTTGCGCTGCAGCTACAGGATCATCTTGCGGCGTCAGGAATCGCCGTCCGGTCGACAACTGATTCTGGGTTTTATACACCGCGCCCTGGCCATCAATAATATTCCGCGACCCGGCGTCATAGATTTGACTGGTACTCACTCGCATAACAATCTCCTTTAGCCAAGCGCCAGGATCGAATCGAACAGTTTCGAACCGATATCCAACATTTTGGCGGCTGCCTGATAAGCCTGCTGATAGCGCAGCAGATTGGCGGCTTCTTCGTCAAGATTCACTCCCGACAATGAATCTCGGGCTGATTGCGACTGTGTCAGCAACGAATTCTGCGCATCGAGTGTCACCTGCACCTCGCGCCCCTTGTTGCCTGCATCGCTGACCAGCTGCGCGTACGCCTGCTGAAAACTGGCCTTACCGCCGGACATGGTGCTCTGCGTCTGCAACTTGCCCAGAAGTAGAACATTCCGACCGTCCGATACGCCATTGGTATTTTTGGCGATCTGAAACGAATCACCATCCTTGGGGGTCCCGCTGATAGAGAAGCTGACACCACCGGATGTAATCGTCGCGCCGTTAGTAAAAGTCACTGCCCCCGCAGCAAAAGGTGAACCTGCCAAACTATTACCCTGACTGTCTTTTACGGTCACCGGATACGAAGCAAAACCCGTCAAACTTCCGCCGCTATAAGTCAAGGTGACTGGTGAGCCCGAAGCCGGTGTGGTATAGCCGGTCGCGACGCTACCAGCCGAGATGGTCGCATTACCCGTATTCGTCGTCCCAACCACTGTTCGAATAGGCGCGGCAACAGCTATTTGCCTCACGTCAGAAGCAATCGTTGAATTTACACCAATGTTCAATGCAGCATCACGTGTCGGCTGAATCAAATAGCTCGACCCAGAGACTAAAGCTGCTGACGCTGCAATGGTAAAACCCTGAGAGCCTTGAGTGCTTGCTGCGACGGCTGCATTCAAGGTCGTGACATCAGCGCCAGTCCATTGCACATTGTCGCTCAGCCGGGTGAGTGTCAAGGCACCTGGACCGGCAGCTCCAGCCGTCAGTCGATAATCACTATTGGTAAGATCGGTATAAAAATTGGTGCCATTGGATGGTGGGGGTGAAATAAAACTTGCTGAAACAGTGACCGCAGATGCCGCGGCAGGATTCAGGGTGCTGGACACAACCTTGGGCGTCGGAACGGTAAAGAAATCGGACACGAAACCGGTATCACCAGAAATTTTCCCGGTCAGATCCTGCCCAAGCGCGTGTTGTGCATTAAAGGTCAGCGCCATTGAGGCCGCAATGCGACCCAATTCGTTCGATGTCTTATCAAGAAACTCAGAACGAAATTGAAGAAGTCCTCCCAGCGCACCACCAGTGATAATCGACTCGGGTAGTTCCTGAGAACTGACAGAATTCTGTAACGCCACAGTCAGTCGGGCCGGATCGGCCGATGATGCCTGTGCAGCCAGGGTGGTCACCTGAGTCCGGGTAACCAGCTGCTGTCCATTGCCGATATATACGTTGTAGGTGCCGTCAGAGTTGGTTGAGGTACTGACGTTGATCACCTTGTTCAGGTCGGCAACAATCTGGTCTCGCTGATCATAAAGATCGTTGGGGGGCTGCCCCATCGATGATTCTGCGGTGATGATTTGCTCGTTCAGGTTGGAGATCTGCTGGGCATACGAGTTGATCGAGGCGACATTACCCTGAATCTGGGTATTGACCCCTTCGTACTGCTGAACCAGTCGCTGATCCAGCGCCTGATAGCGTGCAGTCATCGCCTGCGCCCCCGAGACCATCGACTGGCGCGCGGTCAGCGATGTCGGGTCAGCCGCCACCTGCTGAATCCCTTTAAAAAAGCTCTGCATCGCCGGAGACAAACCGGCACTGTCATCCGCCAGCATATTGTTGATCTGACCCAGTTCGGTCGAATAGGACTGCAGCTGGCTGACATTGGTTTGCGCACGATTGACCTGGGCGCCGATAAAGCTGCTGTACATACGCTCGACAGTTGTTACATGCGAGCCCTGACCAACATAGCCAGAACCCGACAAAACGGCAATATTCGTCGCCTGCAGGATGCGTTGCCGGCTATAGCCCGGCGTATTGACGTTGGAGATGTTGTGCTCGGTCGTCATCAAGCCGATTTGCGCGCTCTGTACTGCGGTCACGCCAATACTAAATATTCCTGATCCCATGAAGCATTCTCCTTGTCCCTACCGTTAACGGCATTTCTGACAAACTGTTGAGGGTGATCTTTATCCGACGAGAGCCTGCCGCAATGTTGATCCGCCGATGATCCGGCTCAACTTGTCGGCATACATGGGATCGGTGGCATACCCCCCTTGTTGCAATGAACGAGCAAACTGCGTGCCATCCTGCTGCCCAACGACGCTGGAAAAGCGCGGGCTGTTGCGCAGCAGGTTGGCGTAATCACTGAAGGCTTCGGCATACGAGCCGTAAACCCGGAATTTTTCGCGCGACGACTGTGCGACGCCATTCACATACTCGGTGGTTGGAACTTCCGCCGATGCGCCGGTCCAACTCTTTCCCGCCTTGACGCCAAACAGGTTATAGGTCGGCGCACCATCGGCAGTACGAATCTCGCTTTTTCCCCATCCTGTTTCCAGCGCGGCATGAGCCACCAGAAATTGCGCAGGCACGCCAAGACTATTGGCTGCCGTTACGGCCTGCGGCCAAAGGCGATTGACGAACTCATTCGCTGACGCAGGCACATCCGATGCAGAATTAGTCGCGGGGTCGCGAACGACTCCCGTTGCGCCGCGTACTCTTTCAGCACCCGAACCGGCAAGAGGCGCGCCCGAATTTGCCGCTTGCCGCTGTAACAAGCTCTGCTGCAAGGCCTCCAAAGGTGACGAGGCATCAGCCGGGGCACCGGTAGCCATGTTGCGCCCCAGTTGCTGTTCGATCAGCTTGGCAAAACCCAGCTTATCGTTGGCCGATAGATTCTGTGCCAGCTGCTGATCCAGGATCGAGGTATAAAAACGGGTTTGATCGCTATCCATCAACCCGTCCTGAGGCGCAGCGTCGCGCATGCTCTTGAGCATCATCTGCAGCAACATCCCCTCAAACTGCTGGGCAGCCTGTTTCAGCCCGCCCTGAGGGTCTTGCTTCATCTTGGCTTTGAGATCGGCCGTCGTTTTCAGATCGAGGACAAAGCGGTTGGCGTTGAGGTCTTCAGCTTTCATAAGCTGAATGCTAGCAATTTACGCGCCAGCTAGGAAATACCGAAAGGCGGAGAAATACGAAGACGTAGGTCGGGCACACTGTGCCCAAGCTTCTAGATAATTTCCAGATCCGCGCGCAAAGCCCCTGCAGCCTTCATCGCCTGCAGGATCGACAGCAGGTCCTGCGGATTGGCGCCCAGGGCGTTGATCGCCTTGATCACATCGGAGAGGTTGGCGCTGGCCTTCAACGGCATCAGCGCGCCGCCCGGTTGGTTGATTTCAATACTGGACTGCGCTGTCACCGCCGTCTGACCTCCAGCAAGGGCATTCGGCTGACTGACCTGCTGCTCGGTATTGATCACCACCGATAATGCGCCATGGGCAACTGCACAGGACTCAATGGCTACCGTCTGATTCATGACCACCGAACCGGTTCGCGAATTCACGATAACCTTGGCCATCATTTTCATCGGCCGCACTTCAAGGTTTTCGATACGCCCCATGAAGGCAACCCGCGCACCGGGATCTTCCGGCGCATTCACGCGAATCAGGCGTCCATCGACGGCCTGAGCCGTACCCATGCCCATTTCCCGGTTAATCACCTCAACCACGCGCTGGGTTGTACCAAAATCGGTGTTGCCCATTTCGTAATGCACGAAGGGGCCCTGCCCCAGCGATGTCGGCACTTCCCGCTCGACCGTCGCCCCGGCGACAATACGCCCGGCCATCAGATGGTTGATGACGGCCTTGCTGCCAGGAGCTGACGCTCCGATACCACCCACCAACATGTTTCCCTGGGCCTGTGCATAAATCTGCCCGTCCGCCCCTTTGAGCGGAGTCATCACCAGCGTACCTCCACGCAGGCTCTTGGCGTTACCCATCGAGGAAACAGTAATATCGATCTGCTGGCCGATTCGTGAGAAGGGCGGCAAAGTGGCAGTCACCATGACCGCCGCAACGTTCTTCAACTGCAAGGACTGCGTCGTCGGCAAGGTCGTTCCGAGCTGCGCCAGCATGTTGATAATACTCTGTACGGTAAAGGGCGTTTGCGTCGTCTGGTCACCCGTACCATCGAGCCCGACCACCAATCCGTAGCCCACCAGTTGGTTGTTTCGCACGCCCTGGACCGAAGCCAGATCCTTGATTCGATCGGCCCACGCCGCCCCACTCAATAGCGGCAAGACACAACAGGCAATAATTGCCACTGAACGAATGATCTTGCCGGACTGACTGTTCATGATTCTCTCCACGTCGGCATGTTAGAACGGCAGGACGGACAGGAAAAAGCGGGCCAACCAGCCCATCACCTGCGCCTCGCTGATCACCCCGGCTTCCTTGTACTCGATCCGCGCATCCGCCACATTGGCCGAACTGATCGTATTCGCCGAACTGATAAAGTACGGATTCACGATGCCCGATAGACGGATATATTCGGTGTTCGAGCCAATCGCGACCTGTTTTTCACCTGAAACCAGGAGATTGCCATTGGGCAGAACTTCAATCACCGTCACCGCAATGTTTCCGGTAAAGACGTTATTGGCGGCAGTCTCACCCTTGCCATCCAGACTGCTTGAACCCGTTCCTGACAATCCCATGCCCTGGAACGACTTACCCGGCAATCCGGAAATTGTCGGTACCGAGGCTGAAATACTGCTCGCCTTGCTGGCCTTGGTGTCCGACTTGCTTGACGCCGTATTGGCTTCGGCAATGGCAATGGTCATCGTATCGCCAACATAACGTGCACGACGATCTTCAAACAGGGTCCGCGACACGCCCGCTTGATAAATGCTGCCGGTCGAGGCAAAACTATCCGGACGCGGCGCCGGCCGGGCGCTCATCGGTTGGTGTACATTGGTTGGAGGCACCGTCGTACACGCGCACAGCACCAGCGCAGAGAACAGCACGACTATCGATTTATTCATGATGACTCCTTACAACTGTGTCAGGCGACCGAGCATGGCATCGGAGGTTGAAACCACCTTGGAATTCATCTCGTAAGCCCGCTGCGTCTGAATCATGCTGACCAACTCCTCGGCCACATTGACGTTGGACGTTTCAACATAACGCTGATTTAGCACCCCGGCACCATTGGTTCCCGGCGTACTCGGGGTGGGAGTGCCGCTGGAGGCAGTTTCCATAAACAGGTTTTCGCCCATACTCTGCAAGCCACCAACATTGATGAATGTCGCCACCTGCAGCGTACCAACCTGCGTTGTCGCTGACGAGCCGGGCTGGGTAATGCTGACCACGCCATCGTTGGAGATGGTGACGGTCAGCGCATTCGACGGAATCGTCACGCTCGGTTGCACCGGGTAACCGCTGGACGTGACCAGCTGCCCTTGATTGTCCTTCTGGAATGAACCATCACGGGTATAGGCGGTAGTGCCATCAGGCAACAGGACCTGCAGGAATCCCGCGCCGTTGATCGCCACATCGAGATCGTTACCGGTTTGCTGCAGCGAGCCTTGGGTATGAATACGTGCCGTTGAAACCGGACGCACACCGGTACCGAGCTGCAGGCCACTCGGGATCTGAGTTGATTGTGAAGACTGTGCTCCAGGCTGCCTCAGGGTCTGGTAGAGCAGATCCTCGAAGACCGGTCGGGCACGTTTGAATCCATTGGTGCTGGTGTTGGCCAGATTATTGGCGATGACATCCAGGCTGGTCTGTTGTGCATCAAGACCGGTGCGGGCAATCCAGAGGGAACGAATCATTTTTATTATTCCGTTAGGCGTTCATGGAAAGAATCTGTGTCGCCTTGTTGGCGTTTGCATCTGCCGTTTGCAGCATCTTGATTTGCATTTCGAACTGCCGGGCCAGGCTGATCATGTTGACCATCGAATCAACCGTATTGACGTTGCTGCCCTCGAGTGTTTCGGCGGCCAGTTTGACTTTCTCGTCGCGCTCGGCCGGAGCACCGTTCTTGGTCCGGAACAGGCCGTCCCCGCCGCGCACCAGTTCATTCTCGGGCGGGTTAACCAGTTTGACGCGAGCGATCACATTGGTGTTGTTCGGCGTACCAAACAAAGGCACGGCAGAAATGGTTCCATCGGGGGCGAAAGTAATCCGGTTATCCGGAGGAACACCGATCGGACCGCCATCGCTCAACACATTCAGGCCACTGGCAGTTTGCAGCTGACCGTTAGCGTTAACCTGGAGATTTCCGGCACGCGTATAAGCTTCGCGTCCGTCGGCACTCTCGACGGCGATCCACCCCGCCCCCTGAACTGCCACATCGAGCGGACGCCCGGTCGCCATCATCGGCCCCTGGTCAAAGGAGTCGACTACGGAGGCATCGACGACGAAAGCCCGCGTCGGCGCGCCTTCGCCCTGCACCGGAACCGCCCGGAACTTGTGCTCCATAGACCGATAACCCGTCGTCGAGGCATTGGCCAGATTATTCGCCACGCCTGCCTGCTGCAGGAAGGCGTGCTTGGCACCAGTCATCGCGGTGTAAATCAGGCGGTCCATGGTTCTATCCCTAAATCAGTTCAGCGGCGCTTAGCGCAGATTCACCAGTGTTTGCAGAATCTGGTCTTGCGTCTTGATCGACTGGGCATTCGACTGGTAATTGCGCTGCAGGGTGATCATATTGACCAGTTCGGCCGTCAAATCGACGTTGGATTCTTCCACCGAAGCCGACTGCAGCACACCCCGGCTACCTGCGCCCGGCGCTCCATCCAGCCCATCGCCCGACACCGAAGTGGACTGGAACTGGTTATTTCCCAGATTGACGAGGCCGTTCGGATTCGGGAAGGTGGTCAGCACCACCTGACCCAGGCTCTTGGTCTGGCCATTACTGTAATTACCCTTGATGACCCCGTCCTTGCCAACGGTCATACCGGACAGCGCACCCTGGGAGTATCCACCCTGCGTCATTGAGTTGGCCGAACTGGCGCCACCATAGCTCGTCGTCCCGGTGAAATCGACCAACCAGTTTGGCAGCCCGGAACCCATGGGGGTAACCGCCCCGGTGGTAAGCGCCCAGGTTGCCGGCAAAGCCGTTGCCGCAGCGGGCGAAGTCAATTGTCCGCTGCTATTAAAAACCAGATTAGCCATAGCCAAGGGAGTGGCACCATCGAGAGTGGCATTAACATTCCACGTCCCTGCGGTTGCTGTTTTGACAAAATACATCGTCAATGAATGATCAACGCCGAGCGTGTCATACACCGTCATTGCCGTCGAGAAATTGTACGAGAGCGGATTTTGGTAATTAAAAGGAGAAACAGTCGGTACCGCTGATCGAGAATCCAGATTAACGACCGCCGTGGCATTCCCACCCGCCGCTGAGCCGGTAGCCTGTGGGGCAATATTTGCCGTACTCACCAGGATAGGCACCGGATTCGACGCGGTGATCGCCCCATTGGTCGTTGCCGGATAACCCATCAGTTGAAAACCCTGATCGTTGACAATGTAGCCTGCCTTGTCCGAATGGAACTGCCCGTTGCGGGTATACGTCACCGTCGAATCACGCACGGTCTTGAAAAACCCACCGCCGTTGATGGCAATATCCAGCGGATTGCTGGTCGCGGTAATATTTCCTTGCGTAAATTGCTGCTGGACGGCACCAATCGTGGTACCGATACCGACCTGCGAAGCCCCGCCACCACTGAGTGAGGCGGCAAACACATCGCCAAAGTGGGCGGCGGATGATTTGTACCCGATGGTACTTCCGTTCGCCACATTATTGCTGACCACATCCAGCGCCTTGGACGCCGCGTTGAGTCCGCTTAAGCCTTGTTGAAATGCCATTTTCTATCTCCTGGTCCTAGAGAACCTGCTGTACCTTCGAGTAGTCAAAGGTTCCGAGTGAGCCTAAATCGAGCAGGAACCCGCTTGATGATTTAACAAGAGCAGAAACCGTGCCAATCTGCAGCGGATCGATCGTCACCGAAGATGCGCCCTGCTTTGCCTCAATCGAGAACTTGTACGTTCCATCGCCCGCCGTCGAGCCGTCACTGGCCTTGCCGTCCCAGGCGAAATTCAGCACTCCGGCCTTTTGTGCGCCGAGATCTTCGACCTGTATTTCGGTTCCCGCTGAGTTGAAAATATGAACCTTGACGTTATCCGCCGCGCTGGACAGATTGAAACCGCCATACGCCGTTCCCTTGGCCAGCGAGAGCTGGGTACCCGGCACCATGACACTCTTGCCAATCAGCCCGGCTGCCTGCATCGACTGGCTGTTCCCCAAACTATCCACCAGAGAGTTCAGGGTTGAATTCAAGCGCTCAATTCCTGACACGGTATCCAGCTGCGCCAGCTGGCTGGTCATCTGGGCATTATCCATGGGGTTCATCGGATCCTGATTCTTCAACTGCGCAGTCAGCAGTTTAAGAAAACGGTTCTGAGATTCTTCGGTCTTAGAAACCGTCGCTGCAGTCGCTGCAGTGGCAGTCGAACTTGTGGTTGATTGAACGGTGCTCATGTGACTCTCCTGGAAAATTGTTTCTTACTGACCCAGTGTCAGTGTTTTCAGCAATAGTGTCTTGGCGGTATTCATCACTTCGGCATTGGTCTGGTACGAGCGCGAGGCTGAAATCATGTTGACCATTTCGTCGACGACACTGACATTCGGCATGGTCACGTAGCCTTTTTCATCCGCCGCCGGATTGCGGGGGTCATAGACCATTCTTCCCGGACTGCTATCCTCAACCACCTGCTTGACCCGCACGCCTTGTGCTGCCTGACCGTTTATCGCCGTAGCCTCGAAAACCACCTGTTTGGCGCGGTAGGGTTTTCCATCGGGCCCGGCAATACTGTCGGCGTTGGCCAGATTGCTGGCCACGGTATTGAGGCGCATGCCCTGGGCAGAAAGGGCGCTACCGGCGATATTGAAGACGTTAAATACGCTCATGATGATTATCCTTGGGTCGCTGACATCTGCATTTTGATCAGATGCGAAATGAACGTAATACCGGCTTCGTACTGCACAGCGTTTTCTGAAAACTGACCACGCTCAATGTCCATATCGACGGTATTGCCATCCACACTAGCCTGCGAGGGAGTGCGGTACATCAGGCGCGCCGGGCCGGAATCTGCATTTCCTGCGAGGTGACCCTTGGCCGTCGTGGCCATCTGCACGCCACCACTGTTACGACCGGCAACGGCTTCCTTCAGTGCCGAGGAAAAATCAAAATCCCGCGCCTTGTAATGGGGCGTATCCGCATTGGCGATGTTTCCGGCAAGTATTTGCTGACGATAGGCGCGCAATCCAAGGGCTTTTTCCTGAAAGGCAAACGCATTGTCCATTTTGCTGACCACGGCGACTCCGGTTTATTTATTACACACCGGACCTATTGCAATTCTCGTGCCATCTATCAAAACTCTCTTCAAATGCGTGTTTACCCTTAGACTCGCCGCCTGATCATCGCCTTCTCGGCAAAATTTGCCGGAACATGGCCATGACTATGGCCACCAACACAGGTAATGCTTCGCTATCACGCCTTGATCAGGCAAAATAGCGGCATGAAGCAACTTTCAACCTGCCATTTCTTTTTGCGCTGTATGCTGACCTGTGGTCTCTTGTTGTCGCCTCTGGCCGTTTCCGCCCAGCAGAACACCCTGTACAACACCCTGGATGATTATGTGCGCACGCAAACCCAAGGGCTGCCAGGCAAAGTCACTTACAGCATCAGTCAGCTTGACGCCCGAACCCAATTAACCCCATGCAATGCTTTCGAGCCATTCATGCCGACCGGAAGCAAACTTTGGGGCAAGACGACTATCGGCGTTCGTTGCCTGGGCCCCTCTAGCTGGACCATCTATGTTCCGGTACAGGTCAGCATTACTGGCAACTATGTCGTCTCAACCCGAAACATGCTCGCCGGAACGATCATTGCCGGGTCGGATATTGCAGTCCGTACTGGTGACTTAAGCACCTTACCTTCCAGTATATTGACCGATCAGTCACAGGCTATTGGCAAAACCGTGAAAAATGGATTTTCATCGGGCCAACCCCTGCGCGGTGACCAGATCATTGCTCCTTGGGCAGTCCAGCAAGGACAAAGCATCAAAACCATATCCAACGGTCCGGGATTCAGTGTCAGCAGTGAAGGCAAGGCACTTAACAATGCGCTTGAAGGTCAGATTGTCCAGGTACGTACGAATTCAGGCCAGACCGTCAGCGGCATTGCCCGAACAGGTGGCGTGGTTGAAGTCACTCGATAACTCTTTTTGTTGGTTTTAATGCTAAAGTTCAGTCAATTCTCGCCGTTAGCACCTGTAAGTAGAAAACCATTCGAGGCATGACCATGAAGATCGAAAGCTCGACAAAGCCGGTAGGCGCTCCTCTTGTCAAGGAGTCACGGAGTTCTTCGGCCCAGAAAACGCCCACCGCACAAGGTGATGAAGTACAACTGAGCCAGCTCTCCAGCCAGTTGCGCACGCCAGATGACGAAAGCTCGTTCGATATGGCTCGCGTCTCCGAGATCAAGCAAGCCATTGCCGAAGGACGTTTCACCATTAACGCCGGGGCGATTGCTGATCGTTTGATTGCTTCTGCCAAGGAACTGGTGGACTCCCAGCGGCAGGCCTGATTTGGTCACTGTATCTAATAGCGGAACATCCTCTTTGCTGCAAACGCTGACAGCAGAAGCAGAAACCGTTCGTTGCTTTGTCGAAGTTCTGCAACTCGAACAAAACGCGCTGAAAAGCGGAAAAACTGAAGAGCTCGCTGACTTTGCTGAAAAGAAAAGTCAGTATGGCATTACGCTCAAGCAGCTTTCGGCGCAGCGCAACACCCTTCTTGGCGCATCAGGCTTTGATATCGACCGCGCCGGCATTGAAGCATGGAGTGCCAAGAACCCCTCTGAGAAGCGCGTGAATGAGGCGTGGGCATCTATCATTTCTTTGGCCAGCGAGGCTCAGGAATTGAACCGCCTGAATGGCGAGCTTATCAAGTTACACATGCAATATAATTCAAAAGCTCTGGAGGCATTGCGCGGCGGGCATTCTGCGCTTGAACTCTACGGCCCGGATGGGCAGTCTCAAACACTGGGCAACCGGCGAATCAACGACGCCGTCTGAGTCACCCTCCTTACTGCGTCGCCCCCTGTTGCAGCTCAAGCCCGACTTCTTTCCCTTTTTCCGGCACCGATGAGTCAATCATGATGGTGACGCGACGATTGCGCGCCCGGCCATCGGCGAAAACGTTCGGCTCTACGGGTCGCGTATCGGCATAGCCAATCGCGGTCAACCGATCTGAGGCCACCCCGGCATCGGAAAAAAGGCGTAATACGGTCGTCGCCCGAACCGCAGAAAGCTCCCAGTTAGAGGGGAACTGGATGGTTTTGATCGGCACATTGTCGGTGTGCCCTTCAATGGTCACCGGAAATTCAGTCGGGACCAGCACATCGGCGATGGCTCGCATGGCTTTGCTTAACTGTGGCTGCAGCAAAGCCTGCCCGGGCGAGAAGAGAATACTGTCGTTGATTTCAATAGAAACACCGCGACTAGTCTCGATCACCCGCACCTTCCCTTGTTCGATCAGCGGCGCCATCACCTCCATGATATCTTTGGCAACACTGCGCATTTTTTCGCGTTGCTTTTGCTTACCCGCCTCCTGCGCTTTGACTGCTGGGTCTTTGGCTCCAGGGTTCTTCTGGATAATCGGCATTTGCGGTGTCAAGGGCGCTTGAACCTGGGGCACGGGCACCACCTGGACATTACGAAAGGCATGCGACATCGAATCGCTGAGAATTCTGTACTTGCCTTCGTTGACGGAGGAGAGGGCATACATCACCACGAAAAAGGCAAATAGAAGGGTAATAAAATCGGCATAGGAAACCAGCCAGCGCTCGTGGTTGTCGTGTTCCTCTTCGCGTACGCGGCGTGCCATAGTCTAGAAGATATAGCCCTGAAGACGGCTCTCAATGATGCGTGGATTATCCCCATTAGCGATACCCACCAGGCCATCGACAATCATTTCCCGCTGCGCCACCAGGCGATTGATATGCGCCTTGAGTTTATTGGCCATCGGCAGGAAAACCAGATTGGCCAGACCCACGCCATAAATCGTGGCGACAAAGGCCACTGCAATCCCGGCACCAAGTTTAGACGGATCAGAGAGATTTTCCATGACGTGAATCAGTCCCAGTACCGCCCCGAGAATGCCCACGGTAGGCGAATATCCCCCGGCCGCTTCCCAGATCCTGGCAGAGAGTTTCATCTCCGTTTCATAGGTCGTGATCTCGACTTCCATCACCTCGCGAAGCCTTTCAGGCTCTGCTCCATCGACGAGTAGCTGGAGACCCTTGCGGACGAAATCATCCTTCAACTCATCCATGACGATTTCCAAAGCCAGCAAGCCTTCGCGGCGAGAAATGTGGCTCCAGTTGGCGATCTCCCCAATCATTTTGGCATAATCTACGACAGGGGGATGCCACACCCAGGCCATCATCCTCACCCCGCGCATAAATGTCGCGTAAGGGCTTTGCAGCATGACAGCACCCATCGTGCCACCGAGAACGATGAGCAGTGCCGTCGGCTGTGAAAGTGACGCGACATGCCCCCCTTCGAGCACCTGCCCGCCAACAATGGCGACAATCCCCAGCAACAAACCCAGTATGCTGATCTTATCCATTCTGCCTGGCTTTCATCTTCTTGAGACCGCCGTCACCCAGCATACGCACGCGCAACCGAGCAACCGCCTGGCTGTGTAACTGGCAAACACGCGATTCGGTGACCCCCATAACCTCGCCGATTTCGCGCAGATTGAGATCCTGTTCGTAGTAAAGGGCCATCATCAGCTTTTCACGCTCGGGCAGCGATTCGATCCCGGCGACCAGCAGCCGACGCATACCCTCATCTTCGAGTATTTTCGAAGGCTCCGATCGGCCGTCCGTAAGGTGGCGCTCGAGAAACTCGTCCTCGCCATCGCCCACCAAATCCTCTAGGGAAATCAGCTGATGGCCGCGAACCTCCTGCAGCATCTTCTGGTATTCAATCAGGGGCATTCCCAGCGCGCCAGCCAGTTCGTTTTCGCTCGGCACGCGCCCGAATTCCTGTTCGAGCTTGGCGATGGCGGCTTCGATGCGGCGGAAATCGCGGCGCAATCCGCGCGGCAACCAGTCATTTTCACGTAAACCATCGAGCATGGCTCCGCGGATGCGCTGAGCAGCATAGGTTTCGAATTGCGCTCCCATCCCTGCCTCAAACCGGTTGATGGCATCAAGCAGCCCCATCATGCCGTTCTGCACCAAATCGTCGACTTGGACACTTGAAGGCAAGCGAGCCATCAGATGATAGGCGATACGCTTTACGAGAGGAGCGAAGCGCTGTACCAGCTGATCCTTGTTTATTTGACCAGCAGCGTTATACATGGTGTGTCGAACAATCAGGCGTAAATGGCAATCGGATCAATATCCTGACTGAAGTGTAACAGTTGTTGCGCAAATTGTTCGAGCCCTCCCTTATTTTCCTGGCGTAGTGGCCAGCGAATCAAATCGCTGGCAATTTTACGATAGGCTTTGGCCGAGGGGGCTTCAGGAAAAAGGCTGCTAACCGGCTGGCAGACTCGCGCTGCTTGGCGGAGGCGTTCGTCTAGGGGCACAAAACCGGCGAATTCGAGTCTGGCCAAAGCTCGACTTTGCGTCACTTGTGCGATGTTATTGTGAATCGCTTCAGCTTCTTCCGGACCTCGTACTTTATTCACCAGAATTCTGAAATCCCGGCGTGAGTAGCCCAGACTGACCTTTTTGATCAATGCATAGGCATCGGTAATCGATTCGCTGCTGGCCGAAATAACAATGACTGTTTCGTGAGCCGCCAATCCAACAGGGGAGAACCCAAGTGGATGGTCTGGCGAAGCATCGACCAGAATTACATCGGCGGGACGCTCCATTCCAGAGATGCTGTCCAGAAATGCCTGTTGTTGCCGAAGCGTGAGTTTGCCCAGTTTTTTCAGCGCTTTTGCCGCAGGCAAAACCCGCACCCCGGGAACCACGTCCAACAGAACATCCGACAGGGGTCTTTCGCGATTGATCACGTGCTGCAAGTCGTGGTGAATGCTGATTCCGAAACACGCGGCAATATTGTTCTTCAGGTTCTCGTCGAGGACCAGGACCTCCTTGCCCAGTCGCGCAATCGAGGCCGCCAGATTGGCCACCAGAATGCTTTTCCCCACGCCACTACTTCCCGCAGCGAAGGTAATAATACGCGGCGCTTCAGGACTGAACAGGCGGCGCAATCCGGCCGCCTGATCGCCACGATAATCAGCCACGCTGCCCTCCTGCGGCTGCCATGGACATCATCAGACCCGGCTCCATGCCATTCAGCCGGTGCGCCGAGACTTCAGGAATATCCTTGAATGCCCGATGCAAGAGATAGGCTCGGTTGGGTAGATGCAAATCTTCAGGAACGCGCTGTCCGTTAGACACATAGTGCAGACGCAGACCATGGCGGATGATGACATCCAGCGCTGAAGCCAGACTGGCAGCCTCATCGACCTTGCTGAGAATGCAACCGGCAAGATCCGGCCCCATATAGGCCCGCACAACATCATCCAGGGTATCGCCACGACCGATCGCCGACAGCAGCAACAGGCGCTTGACGTCACAATCACCAAACATCGCCACCTGTTCTTCAACCATTCGATCACGTTGACTCATACCCATCGTATCGATCAACACCATGTGCTTGTGCTGTAGATCAGCCAGCGTCTGCTTCAATTCCTGCGCGTCCTTGACCAGATAGACCGACACCCCAAGGATGCGTCCATAAATTCGCAGCTGTTCATAAGCGCCAATCCGGTATCCGTCCGTGGTCACCAAGGCCACCTTGCTGGCACCGTGGCGCAACACGCAACGGGCAGCCAGTTTGGCAGTGGTGGTGGTCTTGCCAACACCGGTGGGCCCCACCAAGGCGTAGACTCCTCCGCGATCGACGATGTCGTTCTCGGCATCAATGGTAATCAGTGATTGACTGGCTTTGTCCTTGGCCCATGACAGGGCTTTCGCGGCATTGAGATCGCGCGGCAAGTCGGCGAGTAGGTCACGGGCAAGTTTTGGCGAAAACCCGGCATCCAGCATCTGGCGCAAGGTATCGGTCTTGACCGGTTCGGAACGAGCGCTTTCCCCCCAGGCTGCACCAGCAAGATGCTGTTCAACAATTTTACGTAACGAGCGGATTTCATCGAGAACTTCAGCCGGAACAATCTCTGCCTGCTGCCTGGCTTGTTGCAGCGGAACATGATCGATCTGCGGAGCCGGGCGTGGAGCCAGCGGCGGCAATGACGAAGAGGAAATGGTCTTGGCCCGGGGCAGTGAAGAACTCGCAGAGGAAGAAAGCCTGACGGTAAAGTCATCATTCTGCCTTGGCTTCTCTTTGACCGCATTGGGCATCATCATTTCCATATCGACCGAGGCCACGGCCATGATCTCGACCCCGCCGGGTATTGCGCGATTGGAAAGGATGATGGCATCCGGCCCGAGCATTTCTTTAACTTTGTGCAAGGCTTCCCGCGCCGTTGCGGCGATGAATTTCCTGACGTTCATACCTTGCCTCCAATGATCGAGGTAACCTTGATGATTTTGTTTTCAGGTACTTCGCCGTGAGCGAGTACTTTCAGTTGAGTAATGCCGCGTCGCAAGAAGCGTGACAGCAGCATGCGTAAATTTCCCGGAACCAGAAGTACAGCCGGCAATCCAAGTTCTTCCTGACGTTGGGCGGCAGCCGCCGTTTCGCGCAGCAGCGTTTCAGCAAGACTCGGTTCAATGCTGGCATTCTCACCACCACCGGCGATGGCCTGGAGCAGCACCCGCTCAAGCTGAGGCTCAAGCGACATCACCTGCATTTCGGCTCCGCTCGGATAGAGTTGCTGAATGATCGACCGGCCAAGGGCCACTCGGACCTGAGCCGTAAGTGATTCTGCGTCCTGAGTGCGCACGGCGATTTCCGCCAGGGTCTCTATGATGGTACGCATGTCGCGGATATGAATGCCCTCGTCGAGCAGATTCTGTAGGACCTTCTGCAACACACCCAGCGGCAGGATCTTGGGCACCAGATCTTCGACCAGTTTCGGAATTTCCTTGGCCAGATGGTCAAGCAATGCCTGGGTTTCCTGACGACCAAGCAATTCACCAGCATGCGAAAGAATCAGGTGGTTCAGATGGGTCGCGGTCACCGTACTGGCGTCAACCACGGTATATCCATACGCTTGAGCCTGTTCGCGCAATGCCATGTCAATCCATACGGCGGGAAGGCCAAAAGCCGGATCCTTGGTCACAGTTCCCGCCATCTGTCCAGCCACACGGCCCGGATTAATCGCTAGCAGATTGCCCGGGAAAGCCTCACCTTGTCCAATTTCAACGCCCTTGAGTAGAATTCTGTACGCATTGGGCTTAAGTTCAAGATTGTCCCGGATATGTACTGGAGAGACGAGGAATCCAACCTCCTGCGCAAACTTCTTGCGGATACCGCGAATACGCCTGAGCAGTTCGCCATCCTGCGACTTATCCACCAACGGAATGAGACGATAGCCAACTTCCAAACCCAGCACATCCAGCGGCGCCACATCGGCCCAGCTGGCTTCCTGCGCTTCCGGCACCATAGTCGGCGAGACCGCGACTGTGACGGGTTTCGCTGTGCGCAAGCGCTTGTCCATATCCCAGGCCAAATAACCCATGCCCGCAGCCAACAGCAGAAATACGAAATTCGGCATACCGGGGATGAGTCCAAGCAGACCGATGATGCCTGCTGTCAAACCGATGACTTTAGGATTATTGAACAGCTGCCCCATGAACTGCTGCGAAAGGTCCTGCGTATCGCCAACCCGGGTAACGACCATGCCGGCTGAAATCGAAATGATCAGGGCAGGAATCTGCGCGACCAATCCGTCGCCGATGGTCAGCAAGGTGTAGGCCTTGGCCGCCGCGCCGACATCCATATTGTGCTGAAGCACGCCGACAAACAGGCCGCCAATGACATTGATGAACATGATCAGGATGCCGGCCACCGCATCGCCACGCACGAACTTCGACGCACCGTCCATGGAGCCGAAAAAATCCGCCTCTTCGGCAATCGTGGAGCGCCTCTTACGCGCCTCGTCCTCGCCAATCAACCCGGCATTGAGATCGGCATCGATGGCCATCTGTTTACCTGGCATGGCATCGAGAGTAAAGCGCGCAGCGACTTCAGCGACGCGTCCGGCGCCCTTGGTAATCACCACGAAATTGATGATCACCAGAATGGCGAAAACGACGATGCCTACCGCATAATTTCCGCCGACCAGAAAATGTCCAAACGCCTCGATCACTTGACCGGCCGCTGCCGGACCGGTATGACCTTCGAGCAGAACCACCCGGGTCGAGGCAACATTCAGCGACAGGCGCAACAGGGTGGTAATCAACAGTACAGTCGGGAAAACCGAGAAATCGAGAGGTTTCATCACGTTGATCGCGACCAGCATGACAACCACCGAAATGGCAATATTGAAGGTAAAGAACAAGTCCAGCATGAAAGCCGGCAGCGGCAGCACCATCATCGAGAGAATCAGCAGGATCAGCACCGGACCGGCCAGCTGCTGCAGGCCAGCACGCCCGAACATACTCTGCAGGGACAGACTCGAACTAGCCATTTACGGCCTCCGGAACCCACTCTGGCGGAACACTGATTTCACGCGGCGGCATCGGGTAATTACCTCCGACCTGCCGCCAGTTGGCCAACTGATAGACATAGGCCAACACCTCGGCAACAGCGGAGTAAAGAGCCGACGGAATCTCCTGATCAATCTCGGCGTGGCGGTAAAGCGCTCTGGCCAGTGGAGGCGCCTCAAGCATCGGCACCCCGTTTTCAGCACCAATCTCGCGGATCTTGAGAGCAATCTCTCCCATCCCCTTGGCCAGCACCTTCGGTGCGCCCATGCCGCTCTTGTAAGCCAGCGCTACGGCAAAATGGGTTGGATTAGTCACAATCACATCGGCTTTTGGAACCGCGCCCATCATTCGCCTGCGCGATGCTTGGCGCATCATTTGACGGATTCTGCCCTTGACCTCAGGGTTACCTTCCATCTCCTTGCCTTCCTGCTTGACCTCATCCTTGCTCATCTTAAGCTTGTCGTGGTACTGCCAGAGCTGGAAAGGCACATCGATGGCCACGATGATCAACATGGCCATGACAATCATCATGAAACTGTAGGTCAGCATACCGCCAGCACTTGACATGCCGACATCGATCGATTGACCGAACAAGGCAAAAATCTCGTTGCGCTGACTCCACATCACCCACGAGGCTGCGCCACCCACGAGCAAAGCCTTGGCAATCGCCTTAACCAGTTCGACCAGACCACTCCAGGAAATCAGCCTGGACAAGCCCTGGATCGGATCAAGACGGGTCAAATCGATAGTCAACGCCTTGAGGGAGAAATTCCAGCTGCCTAGAAAATACGGTGCCGCGAGTGTTACGGCAATCAGCGCAAAGAATAAGGGCGAGATAGACAACAGCGCATCGAGTGAGAGATCGCCAAGCTGCACCATCATGGCTTGCGGTTCGCGGACAAGAGCCCCATCAAGAATCAGTCCACGACGGACCATACCGATGGTGCGCTGCATCATCCAGGGGCCAATAAACAAGAAAGCACAGGCCGAGACAATCAAAATCAGAAAAGCACCGACCTCACGTGAGCGGGGTACCTGCCCCTCCGCACGCGCCTGCTCAAGTCGCCGACTTGATGCAGGTTCTGTTTTTTCGACATCGCTTTCTTCGGCCATCAGCGGTTTCCGGTTGGTTACCGCATATTATATGAAAAAACTTTAAAAAATAAAGGGGTATGGTGTTTTATTTATACCAATTCTCGAATAGTTGCACCTTAGCAACAGCTTTTTTACCTCCCAAAAAATAGGAGAGCCTAAGCTCTCCTATGCAACCTGCTGTTTATAAAGGTCTTATATAGCCAGTTCGAGTGTTTTAGAATGTTTCAGACCTAAGGCACTGTCTATATGGGCATTAAGGTCAGCAAGCAATTCTTTCATATCCAGAATCAGAACAATCTGCCCGTTGGACAGGGTAGTCACCCCAGCAACTCCGCGTGGCCTGAAATCATCAAGTGATTTGATCACCGCATCATCACGTCCAGCAAAACTATCCACCGAAAGGATGAAGCTACGTTCCGAGGTTTGCATCAGCACGCCGTATTCTGGCGTTTGTATCTGCGGCCAACCCAATAAGCGGGAAAGCGCCACCACCGGCAACACTTCGCCGCGAACTACCAGCGTCTCTTTGCCTCCGACCTCCTGCATCTTGCTCTTGTCGATCGGCAGAATCTCGCGCACCATCGACAGCGGCAGGGCAAAAGGCTGATCGCCGAGAAGCACCAGGAGCACCGGAAGAATCGCCAGAGTCAGCGGCAGTGAAATGATGAAGACCGAGCCTTTGCCAGGCTCGGAACGAATTTCAACGGAGCCATTGAGCTTCTGGATATTGGTTTTGACCACATCCATCCCGACACCCCGGCCCGAAACCGCCGAGGCCTGAGCCATGGTCGAAAATCCGGGAAGGAAGATCAGGTTAAGACTCTGACGGTCATCCAGCGTATTGGCTTCTTCTTCCTTGATGATGCCTTTTTCAATCGCCTTCATCCGAATGCGTTCCGGACTCATGCCCCGTCCGTCATCGGCGATAATCAGGACGATGTGATCACCTTCCTGCCGCGCCTCAAGCCTGACGATACTCTTGACCGGTTTGCCCGCCGCCAGACGTTCTTCGGCCGATTCCACGCCATGATCTACAGCATTGCGCACCAAATGCACCAGCGGGTCGGCTAGATCCTCGATCATCGTCTTATCGACTTCGGTTTCCTCACCGATCAGGGCCAACTCAACATCCTTACCTAACTGGCGAGCCAGGTCTCGGGCAATGCGCGGATACTTCTGGAACAGCCGACCGATCGGCTGCATCCGGGTTTTCATCACCGAGTTCTGCAGATCAGAAACCAGCAGATCCAGCTGACTGACTGCCTGATCCAGGGCATGCAAGGTATCCGAATCATTTCTCCCGGCCAGAATATCCACGCGCAGACTGGTCAGACGGTTCTTGGTCAAGCCGATTTCGCCGGAAAGGTTGAGCACCTGATCCAGACGCGCGGTATCGACGCGAATCGTAGATTCGCGGGCGGCTGATTTTTCTTCAACACGGCGCCCTGACGTCGCACCGGCGACAGCAGCGGCGGGTTTATCCGTTGTTCTCCGCCCCTCGGGGGGGAAATGTGGCGACATCTGACCGGCCGGGGCAACCGCAGCACTTGGTTCGCGCGCAACGACCGCAGCAGCAACTGGTGGTACGGATGAAACGGGTTTAACCCCGGTCACCGCACCATGCAAAGCATTCCAGTCCGGTTCGCTACCAGGATTGGATGACGGGGCAACTGTCGCGACCGGCGCGGCCACGGGCACGGGCTCTGATACAGGCGCGACCACTGGAGGAGCCGACTCCACCTTGGCCTCCCCCTCAAGCGCGATTCTCAGCGCGCTTATCACTTCTGCCTGTGCCGGACGCGGCTGAGTGCCCTGAGACAGCTCGCCAAACATGTTACGCACATCCTGAGTGGCGGCCATGATGACATCCATTAACTCCGGATTCAGCGCCATCTCGCCATTTCTCAGCTTATCGAAAAGGTTCTCGGTCAAATGACACAGCGTGACCAGCTCGGTCGCATTGAGAAATCCTGCGCCCCCCTTGATGGTATGGAAACCGCGGAAAATATCGTTCAGCAAACGGCGGTCATCTGGGCTCCTCTCCAGATCAACCAGCTTATTGTCGACGTCTGATAGGAGATCGCTGGCTTCCTGCAGGAAATCCTGCAGCAGGTCTTCCATTCCGGAAAAATCACTCATGATATATCTCCTAGAACCCCAAGCTGTCGAGCAAATCGTCGACTTGCTGCTGACTGGCTACGACATCGGTACGCCCTGCCGCATTAATCACCGGACCGTTAAGCAGCGAAACGACGCTTTCCTCGGTACGTTTTTCTGTCGGCATCGTCTCAATAAGGACGCTCATCAACTGAGCCTCCATCTCCTGTGACACCGAGATTACCTTTTTGATCACTTGCCCCGTCAGATCCTGGAAATCCTGGGCCATCATGATCTCCAGCAACTGCTCCTTGGTCGCCGCAGTGCGCTGGGGTACTGCATTCTTGAGGAAAGAACGCGTTTCCGCAGCCAGCAGCTTGAAATCCTCAACACCCATTGAATTGGCATACAGCGCATCCCATTTTGCCGCCAGCAGGGACGCCCCAACCTCAAGTTCATCCTGAAGAGGATTGGCGATATCGGTGGCATTAAGAACTTTGCAGGCGGCCTGTTCAGTCAGATTGGCGATATAGGCCAGACGGTCCTTGGAATCAGGAATAGCTGAAACCGTTTTTTCGATGAATTTGTCGTAGCCTAAACTACCCAGGGTGTCATGCAACTGACGAGCCATTTGCCCCACCTGATGAAATACTTTTTCCTGCCCTGACCACTCTTCGGCCCCAGCAGCAGTCACACCACTGGCAGACGCACCGGCTTGCTGGACAGCTTTTTGAGCGGCAATGGAATCGAACAGGGCCTGCATGTCATCAGAATCGTCAGCCGTTCCGCCTTCCAGAGCCTGCTGCATCAAAGAAGGCCTGGCAGCAACGACAGGTTCGGGCTCTATTTGTACTGGTGCTGGCTGAGGTACGGGGGCTGCATGGGCGACACCACCCGCGATGCTATCGAACAGGGCTTCAAGATCGCTCGAATCACCAGAGGAATTCGCGTCGCTCATTTCAAGCACCCATCTTGTCAAAAATTTTCTGCAGCTTCTCGGCAAGCGTTGCTGAAGTAAAGGGCTTCACGATGTAACCGCTGGCACCAGCTTGAGCCGCCGCGATGATGTTTTCCTTTTTGGCTTCAGCCGTAATCATCATCACCGGCAGATGCGCCAGGCTGGGTGTAGAACGTACGGCCTGTAATAACTGCAGCCCATCCATATTCGGCATGTTCCAGTCAGTAACCACAAACTCGAACCCCCCTGCCTGCAATTTCTGAAGCGCAATGGCACCATCTTCGGCTTCATCAACATTGGTGAAACCCAGCTCTTTAAGCAGGTTTCTGACAATACGCCGCATCGTCGAAAAATCATCGACAACCAGAATTCTCAACTTTGGATCAACCATTATTCGCTCCTGGGTTCCTTCTTATCGTTCAATCATTGGCCGTAGGGTATCGGCCAAAATCTCGGCATCGAATTTTGCGACATAGGCATCAACTCCAACCGCTTGCCCCATGGCCCGATTAGCCTCGGAGGACAATGATGAATGCATGACAACCGGTATACCTTCAAAACGCGCGTCGGCTTTAATATTCTTGGTCAGCACATAACCATCCATCTCGGGCATTTCCGCATCCACCAGGATCAGGCGGATCGCATCGCGCAAGGAGGTTTCTGTCTGCTGCGCATGCGCCGCCAACCCCTGCAAACGGCTCCAGGCTTCGGCACCATTAGTCGCATGCTTGTGCTTGACACCGAGCTTGTCAAACACTTCAGCAATCTTGCGCCGGGCAACGATCGAGTCATCAACAAAGAACACACCGGTCTCTTCGCTCACCTGCGCTGCCGGAATATCTACGATGATTGCTTCACCAAAGGCATTGGCAAGAATCTGCTCGACATCCAGAAGCGACACCAACGTTCCATTTTCCAGCTCGGTGATCGCGGTGATCAGGCCCTCATTCGACGACAGAACACTTTCCGGCGCCCTGACTTTTTCCCAATCGACGCGGATAATCCGATCCACCTCGTGCACCAGGAAACCTAAAGTACGCTTGGAGTATTCGGCGACCATCATGGTCTTGCCGCGCTCAACTGGCTCATCCTTGTGATCGAGGAAACTGACCAGTGAAAGCACCGGGATTACGTTTCCACGCAGGGATACCAGCCCCTCTACACCGTGGGGCATATTCGGCGTCCGGGTGATATGCGGAGTACGTCCTACTTCGCGCACCTTGAACACATTAATCCCGAACGTCTCGCGCGTTCCCAGAGAAAACAACAGGATTTCCATTTTATTGGATCCTGCCAGTCGGGTGCGTGCATCGACACCTTCGAGCATGTTCTTATTCTTTTCGACTAAGTCCATTGTCATCGCCATACTCCAACGAGATCACTGCTTTATGAATTATTGGCCCGAGCAACTGAAACCTCACCAAGGAGTCGCCGGGTCAGCGTTTCGGACAGTTTCTGGGCTTCGAACTTTGGCACATACTCGTCAACACCGACAGACTTACCCAGTTGCTGGTTAGACATACCGGACAGGGACGAATGCATGATAACTTGTACGCCGGCGAAACGCGGGTCGGACTTGATCTTTTTGGTCAGGATATAACCGTCCATTTCTGGCATTTCGACGTCGGTCAGAACCAGACTGACGATATCAGTAATCTTCTGACCGCTGGCCTGTGCGTATGTCGCCGCCTTTTGCAGCTCTTCCCAAGCCTCGCGGCCATTGATTGAACTCACGTACTTGACCTTCATCGCTTCAAGGGTACGGGTAATCTGCTTGCGCGCGACAATCGAATCATCAGCAAAATAAACTGTCAGCTCAGGATTATTGATCGGCTTGATGTTGCGATATACGGACTCTTCATCGTACTTAGTCGTCTCGGACAGCACCTTTTCGACGTCCATCATCATCACCAGGCGCCCGTCAGGCAACTCGGTCACGGCAGTGACCAAGCCACCCATCTCTGCCATCAGCATTTCTGGCGGCACACGCATCTGGCTCCAGTCAAGGCGCAAAATGGTATCCACGTTTTCCACTAGGAAACCCTGTGTATGTCCGGCATATTCCGTCACGATCATGATCGAACGCGGCGTATCGGTGGTAACTTTGGCGTATCGGGCGAGATCAACCACCGGAACCAAAACCCCCCGAAGACTAACCATTCCCTCCACCGAAGCCGGCATTTCGGGCGCGGTGGTAATCGGCGGCGTACGCATGACTTCGCGCACCTTGAATACGTTAATGCCGAAAGTCTCCCTTCGCCCTGTTACCGTATTAACTCCGAGCGAAAACAACAAGATCTCAAGCTTGTTTGTGCCAGCGAGTTTGGTACGAGCATCAATACTTTTCAGCAGCTCTGACATTACTCAACTCCCTCTTGGGAAAATCCCTGCGGATATATTAACTGCATCTTAATCGAACACGCTTCAATTCACCACCACACACTTGAGAATACACTGGCACATTGTCACATTAGTCCTTGTTTCGTTCAGAATCCATGAACATATTTCAACACCGTTTGGACCAGGAAACAAGTTCCTCCACACGCTCATTCACCGCCACCCATCGCCAGGGCCAAACGAACGGTGTGGCAAGCGAATCTTCAGCACTTCGGAATGCTTACGGCAAAAGCGCCCCGGCCTTGAGTTGACTTCACTCAACAAAAGCCTTTGTCAGGATTTTACGATCGCCGCCCGACCAAGAAGGGCAAGAACTCGCCGAGGAATCTCCTCAAGGCTGGCGACCTCTTCAACCGCGCCAAGCATCGCCGCTTCCCGCGGCATGCCATAAACCACACAGCTTTTCTCATCCTGGCCAAAGGTACGCGCACCAGCCTCACGCATGCGCAACAATCCACAGGCACCGTCCTTACCCATTCCGGTGAGAATGACGCCGAGCGCATTGCGCCCAACGATTTCAGCGGCCGAGTCAAAGAGAACGTCCACCGAGGGTCGATGACGGTTCACCGGCGGCGTCGCACAAAGCTCCGTTACGTAGCCGGAAGGACTGCGTTTTATTTTGAGATGCGAATGACCCGGTGCGATATACACCGTTCCGGTCTGGACCACCTCATTCCCCTTCGATTCAATCACCCGTGGCTGGCAAAGACTGTCCAGGCGAGCAGCAAACGAACCGGTAAATGATGCAGGCATATGCTGGACAATCAGAATGGGAGGACAATCCGCAGGAATGCCCAGCAGGAAAACACGCACAGCCTCTGTCCCACCGGTAGACGCTCCAACAAAGATGATCTTGCTACCGGCAGCTACCGGTCTCGCTACCGAGAGTTTTGCGTCAGTCTGAGTCACCATGTCAACGGGATTTATTGACCAGCGAATAAACGGTCTTCCCCTGCGACCGGAATATTTCGGCGGCATGCAAGAAACTCTCGGAGTGCCCAGCAAAGAGCAAACCGTCATCACTCATCATCGGCGCGAAACGCGTCAGGATTTTATGTTGCGTCGGCTTGTCGAAATAAATCATCACATTGCGGCAAAACAGCGCATCGATGGGGCCACGCACCGGCCAGTTGGGCTCCAGTAAATTCAGGCGCTGAAAACTGACCATCCGGCGCAATTCTGGCTTGACCGTATAGGATCCATCCGTAGCTCCGATATTCTTGGTAAAGAACTTACTCAACCGCTCCGGCGACAATTTGTCGATACGATCCGCGGCATACGACCCCTTGGCCGCAATCGCCAGGACGTTGGTATCCAGATCGGTGCACACAATGCTGACCGGTGTATTGAAACTATTGAAGGTTTCTACGACGGTCATGGCGATACTGTAGGGTTCTTCACCGGTCGAAGCAGCGGAACACCAGACCTTGATCGATGTTTTTCCCTGCAGCTTTTTCAGGTGCTCGCCGAGCAGCGGAAAATGATGCGGCTCGCGGAAAAACGAGGTGAGATTGGTGGTCAGCGAATTGACGAATTTTTCCCATTCACTCTTGTCGCCGCGCTCCAGCAGTACCAGATATTCCCCGAAGGTCTTCTTGTGGGTCTCGCGCAAGCGACGGGCAAGACGGCTATAGACCATATCCTGTTTGGTTGGTGATAGCGAGATCCCGGCATGCTCGTAAATCAGTTTTCGTACGCGCTCAAAATCCGCGGCGGTAAAATCAAACTCCCGATCTCCGGGCCCGCGCGACGATGGGGGATGGCTCAATATGGGGTTTCTCTCTAACATGACTAATCCCTTCGCGAAAATCTGACTGATCGGCACAAGCACTCCGGTTCCATACTACGACTATTTCAGAGCCGCTCCTCAGTTTGTGGAAGCCGCGCCAACGGCTGACGTCAAAGACTCTGTGGCCGGAGCTTTCTCCACGTCGACTACTACATTTCCGTCTTCCTGCAACATGGCTTCCTCGGTTCGCTTGTTCAACACGACGATACTGATTCTTCGATTGGATGAACTCAAAGGATCATTCTTGTCGAACAGTACCGTCGAAGACAGACCCACCACGCGCAACACTTTGTTTTCATCCATGCCCCCGGCAATCATTTCACGCCGCGAAGCATTCGCCCGGTTGGCCGACAACTCCCAGTTAGAAAACCCTTTCTCACCACCGCCGAATTGCGCGGCATCGGTGTGCCCGGAATAGCTCACCTTGTTCGGCACGGCATTCAAGGCCCGCCCGATTTCACGCAGAATCACCTTGGAATAGGGCTTCAGCTCGGCGCTACTGGTATCAAACATCGGACGGTTCTTTTCATCGATGATCTGGATACGCAGGCCCTCGGGGGTTACCTCGATCAGCAACTGGTTCTTGAACTGGCGGAGCATCGAATTATTGTCGATGAGCTTCTCGATATTCTTTTTCAGTTCGTTCAATGCGGCTTTCTCGCGCTTCTCGAACTCCTGACGCAACTGTTCAGTTTTAGCATCCTTGACGTTCGGCGATTTCTTCTTCTCCAGCGTCTCTCCGGCCTTAACCTGACCTGACGTGCTGGTAATGTCCTTGCCACCACCCTTCTGGATGCTGGTGGCATCACCCGACCCCGACCCACCGGCCATACTGACCTTGAGCGGATTCAGGAAATAATCGGCAATACCCTTGAGGTCACCGCTCGCAGTTGACCCCAGCAGCCACATCAACAGAAAGAACGCCATCATGGCTGTAACAAAGTCGGCGTAAGCGATCTTCCAGGCTCCGCCGTGATGACCACCCGCCACCTTCTTGATACGCTTGATGACGATTGGGCGTACGTCCTCGCTCATTCAGACTCCCGGCCTGTCGGTAAAAAAACTACTTGCCCTTGCGGGATTTGAGTTCGGTTTCGAGCTCTATGAAAGTTGGGCGATCACCCGAGAACAGCACCTTCCGTCCGAACTCGACAGCCACCTGCGGGGCGTAGCCGGACATCGAAGACAGCAGAACGACCTTGATCACCTGATAGATCTTCGAACCCTCTTCGGCCTTCTGTTCAAGCAGAGTCGCGATCGGCGAAACAAAACCATAGGAAATCAAAATACCGAGGAAGGTGCCGACCAATGCGCCACCGATCATCTTGCCCAGCACGGCAGGCGGCTCGCCGACCGACCCCATGACGTTCACTACGCCCATCACCGCGACGACGATACCGAATGCCGGTGTCGCATCGGCGACCTTGGCCATGATGTGTCCGGGGACCATGACTTCATGGTGATGGGTCTCAATCTCGATATCCATCAGATTTTCGATTTCCATCGCATTCAGATTTCCCCCGACCATCATGCGCAGGTAATCGGTAATGAACTCCATCACGTGGTGGTCATGCGACAGCGCTGGGTACTTGCCAAAAATCGGACTTTCATGGGGGTTCTCGACATCGTTTTCAATCGACATCAGACCTTCCTTGCGCACCTTGGCCAAAACTTCGAAGAGCATGGCCAGCAGATCAACGTAAAGCGCCTTGTTGTACTTTGACCCTTTAAAAAGCCCAGGAAGCGCGCCAATCGTCGCCTTGATGACTTTGAGATCGTTTCCGGCAAGAAAGCCACCGGCCGTCAAACCGACGATAGCGATGTACTCGAGCGGCACCCACAAGGCCGCCAGACTTCCGTGCACTGAGTAGGTCCCGAGTGACGCCGCCAGAATGATGACGTAACCGACGATTAGAAACATTCAACCTCCCTGACATGCCGACCCACCGAGCCGTTTGGCATTATTTTTTCACTGATAAACGCTATTGTATCGGGATGGCGCCTGAGGTGAAACAAAAACAACCACCGCTAAAGCACAGGGAATCTCCCACCCGAAGCCACAAGCCGAATTGTCGTATAGAATCGTCAACATGAAGATTGGTTCCCCAGAATGAAGTTCTGTCCCGAGTGCGGCACCCTCGTCGAATTCCGCATCCCCGCGGACGATGTGTTGCCGCGCCATGTCTGTCCGCAATGCGAAACGATCCATTATCGTAATCCCAAGCTGGTGGTCGGCTGCATTGCCGAATGGAAAGGCGACATCCTGCTCTGCCGCCGGGCCATCGAACCCGCCCATGGACTGTGGACCTTGCCGGCGGGATTTATGGAAAACGGCGAATCGACGCAGCAGGCCGCCCTCCGGGAAACGCTCGAGGAAGCCTGCGCACGCACTGAAATCGACGCCCTGTTCTCGCTGATCAGCATCCCGCATATTGATCAGGTTCACCTGTTTTACCGTGCACGACTTCTCGACACTGACTTTTCGCCCGGCACCGAAAGCCTGGAGACTCGGCTGTTCTCCGAAGAAAATATCCCATGGAACGAACTGGCTTTCCGCTCCGTCACCCGCTGCCTGATGTCCTATTTTGCTGACCGCCAGTCCGGGCGTTTTGATTTTCATGAAGAAGCCCTGTCCCCTCCAGGACTTACTGATCACCCTCCAGGCTAAACTTCACCGGCAACAGCACCCTGAAACTGCGGCCCTTCAAACTCTCGGGCAAGCGCGTGACGCGTGCGGCCTGGGTCACCATCTCAACAGCCTGGTCATCGAGGACACTGCGACCGCTGGATTGAGCCAGAACCACTTCCGGCGCCACCAGCCGCGAGCTGACACTGAGCGCAACGCCAGTCGTCCCCTCCCACCCCCGATCCCGTGCCAGAGCCGGATAGCGCTTGAATCGGCGCATGGCCGTAGCAAGGTCAATACGGTATTGCCGCATTTCATCGGCACTGACATTCTCACCGGCAACTGAAGCCGATTCCGCCCCCCCTTTTCCCGGCGAACCGGGTACGGAAGTCTCGACGCCGGACGCTCTTTCGCCTGAGCCGTTTATTTTGGCGCCAACGCTCTCACTACGGATCGCGGCAGACGCATCGGGCAAAGGCGCCGGCATAGGAGGGCGAGGGGAAGAACCAGTGGCCGGCACGCGCAACGGTATAGCAACAACTTCCGGCCGAACAAGCGGCGCTCCCGGATTGTTCGCGGACGCTTCCAGCCGCCCTCTCCCTATGTCTACCCGAATGACGGCCGGAACTTCGCCTGGCTCGGGATCCAGACTGACCACCCCGACCAGAATAACGGTGTGTATCAGCAGGGAAATCAGCAGTGCCTGCCAGAAAGTACGCTTGAATCGGAATGACATGGGCAATACAGCCAGGCGAAGAATGATCGGTGATTTCAGGATAAAGCCCCCTACGACGCTGCAACGCAAACCCATTAACTGCCCAGGGAAATACTTGCGGCGACACTTTGACGTTTTGGCGTTAAGCTGATTTCGGTTAAAGTATCCCAGTTTAGCATTTGACCTAATAGCCCGACCCGATTGCCGATTTTCCAGCCACCGCGATCTTCCGGCAAGCTTTCCCACCCCGTGATGAACTAGGAGTTTTCCTTTGCCGTTAATCGACACTGAAGATGATTCCCACGATCCTGAAAACCGCGTTGCCGAACGTGCCACTGCCGCCGCAAAAAGCACCTGGATCAGCGTTTTCGTCAACATTCTCCTGACGATTGCCCAGATTAGCGCCGGTGTTTTTGCCAAATCACAAGGCCTGATCGCTGACGGCATCCACTCGCTGTCCGACCTGATTGCCGACATTGTCGTCCTCGTCGCCAATCATCACAGCCAGAAGGATGCCGACGAAGATCATCCTTACGGCCATCACCGTTATGAAACCGCCGCCTCGCTAGCGCTCGGCGCCTTGCTGCTAGCCGTCGGCATCGGCATGCTGTGGTCGGCCTTCGTCAAGCTCGAAACCCCGGGCACAGTCCCCACGGTACACATTCTGGCCCTGTGGATCGCTAGTGGCGCCCTGGTCGTCAAAGAACTCCTGTTCCGCTACATGCTCTCCGTGGCCAAGCGCGTCAAATCCAGCATGCTCATCGCCAATGCCTGGCACGCCCGTTCGGACGCCGCTTCATCGCTGGTGGTCGGACTGGGCATTATCGGCAATCTGGCCGGTTATCCCATTCTCGACCCCATTGCCGCGCTGATTGTCGGCTTCATGGTCAGCAAAATGGGCTGGGGGTTTGCCTGGGACGCCCTGCATGATCTCATGGACCGCTCGGCCAACGAGGAAGAAGTCAACGCCATTCGTAAAACCGTCCTGGAAACACCTGGCGTTCTTGGCGCCCATGACCTACGCACGCGCAAGATGGGCGACATGATCATCGTCGATGTGCATATCGAGGTGGAGTCTTCGCAAACCGTCGAGGCCGGCCACAACATCGCCGTGCTGGTCCGCCAGCAGGTCATGCAACGCCACCGCGTGCTCAATCTGATGGCGCACGTAGACCCGTCACAGCGCCCTGACCGCGACCATCAGCCTGTGCATTGAGCTTTTCTCCTGCGACCCGCCTGTCACTTAACCCAGCACCAAAAACCGAAAACGACTGAATGGCACAGATCGGCAAGACATCCAAAGCGGCGCAGATGACCATCCCTTTGCTCAGCCCCTTGCTTCGGGGCAGCAAGAAACCTCGCGTTGCCCTGATCGGTCGCTACGGGGTCGGGAAAAGCTCTATTTTCTTGGCCGCATCCAGCCCGGTCGTACAGCACGAACATCTTTCAGGACTCGGTGGCGCCTATCAGGAGTGTGACGTTGACGTCGGGCTTGACCAGATTTCACTCGTCGACCTACCCTCCGTCGATTCACTGCATCGTCTCAATGCCCATGATCAGGTCGTGCTCATGTATCTGCTCTGGGGTGACTGCTGGCCATCATTCACCAACCACGGCATCGTCTGCGAATCGACCTTCCTCGCACCGGATGTACTGGTTCAAGTCGCCGATGCCACGTCGCTGGAAAAGGACCTTGAACTCAGTCTCGAATTGAGCCTGCTCGGACGACCGATGATCATTGCCCTGAACCGGGTCGACGAAGCACGCAACAAGGGATTGTTCATCAATGTCCAGGCACTGAGTGAAAGACTGGGAGTCCCCGTCATTCCGACTGTCGCCCATATGGGCAAGGGAATCTCGGCGCTGTTCGAAGCCGTGGTCAGCATCGCCCGAAAGAAATCCTGCCCCTTGCCGCAACCCCCTGCACGGCATATCAGCGAGAGTCTCCAGGCACTCAATACGGTCATTGCCCGCCCGGAAATCGAGGACAATTTCAACGTCCCGCGCGCCCTGCTGCTCTCGCAACTTGCCGAGAACGATGACTATTTCCTGAATACGCTGAGCACTCACTTCCCGACTCTTCTACCGCAGATCGCCCAGGCCAGAGCAAAGGCCGAAGCGGCCTTGCCGCGCACGCTGACTGAGGAAATCCACGCCGATCGGCATCACCGGGCCGCTGTTCTTTTCGAAGCTGTCAGCAGCCCACGCGGCATCGACTCAGGACAGGGCTGGCGCTGCTGGCTGGACAACCTGTTTCTGCATCCCCGCTGGGGATTGATCGGCAGCCTGCTGGTTTTCAGCATGGTTCTATTGCTCGTCTTCCAGATGAGCACTTTTCTCGACTCCTTGACTTCGGCGCGACTGACCGAGTGGGCTGGGCACTGGGAACCGGAGTCGACCCCGGGAGTGATTGCTCACGCCGTCATCGAGGGGCTGATTGGTCTGGTCGGTATTGTCATTCCCTACATGCTGCCGCTGGTGCTGTTGCTGGTCACCCTGGAAGAATCCGGAGTTATGCACCGCGTGGCATTCGTGGTCGACCGTGGTTTCCACCGCATTGGTCTGCACGGCGCGGTTGCCGTTCCCTTTCTGATTGGCCTCGGTTGCAATGTTCCAGCCATCTCGGCGGCCGCAGCAACGGGTTCGCGGCGAGAACGCGTGGTCGCGTCGATCCTGATTACCTTTGTCCCGTGTTCGGCCCGCTCGGCGATCATCCTGGCGATCGGCGGCAAGTATCTCGGCGGCCTGGGCGTATTTGCCATTTTTGCGCTGATCCTACTAGTCATCGCCGTCCTTGGAAAACTGCTGGCCCGAGGCTTCTCTGATAGCACCCCGGGCATGATCCAGGTCATCCCTCCTTATGCGCGACCGTCGTGGAGCAAGGTCTGGCGCAAGACCTGGGAGCGCACCGAGGACATCGTCACCATCGTCACTCCCTTGCTGGTCATCGGCAGCGTCGTTCTGGCCCTGCTCAGCCATTACCACGCCGATGCCATGATCAACTCGGCGCTAACCCCGATCACCGTCTGGTGGCTTGGCTTGCCCGTGGTCCTCGGCGTGCCCATCCTGTTTGGCGTCCTGCGCAAGGAGCTTTCGCTACTGATGATCTATCAGGCCCTGGGCACCCTCGAGATCGTCCCCTTGCTGGACTATGTACAGATTTTCACTTTTCTCGTCTTCCTGACCTTTTATGTTCCCTGCCTATCAACCTTTGCGGTCATGATCCGCTCGTTGGGGCACCGCGAAGCGTGGATTTCCGTCGGCGTATCACTGGTCAGTGCGCTGTTCATGGCCGGCCTCGTGCGGCTGACCCTCGAAGCGGCGAGAGTGGTATTCTGAGGCTCTTGGATAAAACGCGATGAAGGACGAAAATACGTAGGTGAAGCAGCGAAAAAAGGCGAAGTAGCATAAGCGGCATTCCATAAAGCAGCTTCTTAAAGGCTCATCCCGACTCCACCATGGATCACCTGATCAAAGACACCGCGACACTCGAGCTTTATGCCTGGCTCGATCCGGATGCCGAGCTGCCAGGCTGGGATGTCCTCACCGGCAATCCGTTCGGCACCACCTTGCCGGAAGACCAGTTCACGACGGTCCAGAATTATTTCGCCGAATACCATCTCGAATACTACCGGCAGCGCCTTTACAATAACTTCCCCAGCCGCTTGCACTCCCTGCTGCTTTTTGCCACCCGCGTCGACGCCGAGAATTTCCGCGCCAAACATCCCGGACGAGTATTTGGCAAATACCTGGTTTGCGCCCGCAGCAAGGGGCCCTACATCGTCTCATTTCACGATTCCAGCTGGCTCGATTACCTGCGCTTGCCGCACAGTCTCAACTTATCAACACTAGACGAGGTGTCCAACCATTACTGGAAAGGCACCCTGGTCGAGGAGATCGGCCTCAGTTTCATGAACGAACGCTGGTGGGAACCCCCGGTGATCGAAGCACTGTTTCAGGGGACACTCGAACCGACTCACCGTCAGCCGCATACCCTCCTGCTACCGGGTTTCTCCTGACCCGCTTATCTGGCGCCGCCGACCGATATTCGGGGTGGTGACGCTTTTTCCGGGGTAGTCTTCGGCTGGGAAGACGGAACGATCGGCGCTATGGGTCGTATCGGCGTGATGACCGGAAAGGGATGGAAGCGATTCGGGTTGTTCAGCACCGTGGTATAGCGCATGAAGAAGCGCACCGGCGTGGCCTTGATGAGTTCCCGACCCGACTCATCAACGACGCTGACATCAAGCTGGGCGAACTGATTCGCCGGCGGCATGCCGCCCCAGAATTCGGGCGGAATCGTCATTTCAGTCGAGGTAAAGCGCTGACCCACGCGACGCCCATTCACGCTAACCATGAAGGCGTGCCCCTCACCGAGTTGCAGAGAGGGATCAACACTGAGGCGGACATCAATCGCCCCCGAATTGACGATCACACTACCCTCTTCTTCAGGGGAAAGAATGAGTAGACTCTGATAGCTGGTCCGGGTTGCCGCAGCACGCTGGCTTTCGCTGTTTGCCGGAAGCGCGGCGGCACCGGTTTTCCCAGCAGCAGCTTTGGTCTCTCTGGGGGTATCAATCACCGAGAGCGGTCGCAGCGTCACCTCTTTGGCGCCCGATTGGGGCTTGTCCGAAAATACCGGACCATGCTCGCCCTGGGTCACAAAAACCCCCTGCGCACGCACCGCTGCACCCTGAATCATCAGGGAACTGCACAGCACGATCGCCAGCAACCAGGACTTCATCCGCATCTCCAGAAACGATATGTCACGTGCAGTCTATTCTAGTCTCTGAGAGGATTATCAGCCTAGCCGATTAGAGTCGCGGATCAGACTTCTCCGCATCAATTCCCAGCCGAGCCACAGCATCGACGGCGGTTTCGCGGTCAATTTTCCCTTCGTCGGCGAGGCTCTTGAGCGCCGCCAAAACGATGTAGCGCGCATCGATTTCGAAAAAGTCACGCAAGGCGACGCGCGTGTCAGAGCGCCCGAAACCGTCGGTGCCGAGCACGCTGTAACGACCAGGGACCCAGTTGCGGATCAGGTCGGGATAGGCACGGATAAAATCGCTGGCCGCGACGACCGGACCAGGGCGTTCCGACAGCTGTTCAGTGACATAGGGGACGCGCTGTGCGGCACCTGGATGCAGCAGGTTCCAGCGTTCACAGTCGATGCCGTCCCTGCGCAATTCGCCAAAACTAGTCGCACTCCAGACATCCGCAGCAACCCCGAACTCGCTTTCCAGACGCTCGGCGGCGGCCAGCACTTCACGCAGGATGCTGCCGCTACCGATCAGCTGCACGCGCGGCATGTCGGCAGCAAGAGCTGACTGGCGCAAGCGATAGATGCCGCGACGGATGCCATCGTCGACATTGGCAGGCAAAGCCGGATTCAGGTAATTCTCGGTATATAGCGTGATGTAGTAAAAAGCATTCTCGCCTTCGCCCATCATCCGCCGGATTCCGTCTTCCATAATAACGGCAACTTCATAGCCGAACGCCGGATCATAGGCACGACAGGTCGGAACCGTTGCGGCATAGACATGGCTCTGTCCATCCTCATGCTGCAAACCTTCACCGGACAGCGTCGTGCGCCCGGCCGTGGCCCCCAACAGAAAGCCGCGGGCCTGTGAGTCAGCGCCGTTCCAGATGAGATCAGCGACACGCTGAAAGCCGAACATCGAATAAAAGATGAAGCACGGCAGCATCGGCTGACGACTATGCGACCAGGCCGTTCCGGCGGCGATCCACGAACCCATGGCACCGGCCTCGGTAATTCCTTCTTCGAGAATCTGGCCTTTCACATCTTCGCGGTAGAACGCCAGCTGGTCTGAATCCTCTGGCGTATAGCGCTGCCCCCAGGGCGAGTAGATGCCGAACTGGCGGAACATGTCCTGCATGCCGAAGGTCCGTGCTTCATCGGAAACAATCGGGACGATGCGTGGTCCGAGCTCAGCGTCGCGCATCAGCCGCGACAGCAGGCGCACGAAAGTCATCGTCGTCGATACGGCACGCTCGCCAGTATCAGCGTGAAAGGCCGAATAGAGTTCGGACTTCGGTACACTCACCGGCGAGAAAGTTTGATGGCGCTGCGGGAAAGCACCTCCCAGCGCCGTACGCCGGGCTTTCAGATAGCGCACTTCGGCGCTGCTCTCGCCGGGATGGTAGAAGCGCCCTTCATCGAGATCCTGATCGCTGAGTGGTAAACCAAAACGCTCACGAAAACGCTCCATGTCCTCACGCGCCAGTTTCTTGGTCTGGTGCGAAGTATTTGCGCCTTGCCCCGAAGCGCCCATGCCATAGCCCTTGGTCGTCTGCGCCAGAATCACCGTCGGCTGGCCGCGATGGGCAAGCGCTGCGGCATAGGCCGCATGGATCTTCACCGGATCGTGACCGCCACGCATCAGGGCATCGATTTCCTTGTCCGACATATTGGCCACCAGCGCGGCCAACTCGGGATAACCCGAGAAGAAGTGCTCGCGGTTGTAGTGCCCGTCGGTTGCCGAAAGTTTCTGGAATTCGCCATCGACGGCCTCGGCCATGCGCTTGAGAATCCAGCCTTCGCGGTCACGGGCGAAGAGCAAATCCCAGTTGCTGCCCCACAGGCATTTGATGACATTCCAGCCGGCACCGGCAAACAGTGTCTCCAGTTCCTGCACGATGTTACCGTTGCCACGCACCGGCCCGTCAAGGCGCTGCAGGTTGCAGTTCACCACCAGGATCAGGTTATCGAGCTGTTCGCGCGCGGCAATCGAGATGCCGGCCATCGACTCGGGCTCGTCCATCTCACCGTCACCGACGTACGCCCAGACCTTGCGCTCGCTGGCCTGGATCAGCTCGCGGTGCTGCAGATAGCGCTGGAAACGCGCCTGATAGATGGCGGTGAGCAGCCCCAGCCCCATCGAGCCGGTCGGGAACTGCCAGAAGCCGGGCATCAGCGTGGGATGCGGATACGACGACAACCCGCGGCCGATACCGCCGGAGACCTCACGACGGAAATAGATCAGGTTGTCCTCGCTCAGCCGGTCTTCGAGAAAAGCCCGGGCATAGACGCCGGGTGCGGCATGCGGCTGGAAATACACCAGATCGCCCGGATGCGTCTCGCTCGGCGCCTGGAAATAATGGTTGAAACCGACCTCGAACAGGTCGGCAATCGATGCATAGGTGGCAATGTGCCCGCCCAGCTCGGGATAAGTCAGATTGGCGCGCATCACCATGCACAGGGCATTCCAGCGATGGATCGCGGTGATCCGGGCTTCCAGATCGAGATCGCCAGGATAGGGCTGCTGCGCCTCGACCGGAATCGTGTTGCGATACGGCGTGGTATGCCGGGTATGGAAGCGCCCACCGGCGACCCGTCCTGCGGCGATCAACTGATCGACGAGAAACTCGGCGCGGGCCAGGCCATCGCGCTCGATCACATCGGCCAGACTGGCCAGCCAGTCCTGCGTTTCTTCCTGATCACAATCCGCGGCAGCGTGCATTGTTCCGGAAAGGGTGAGGTGCTGGTTCATGCGCAAACTCCTGTCATCGTAATCTCGCAACGTCATCTCCACAAAGTCGGGGGATGACGACATATTCAGTGATTCCTTTGAAATTTTAGATTCAAGCGACCAGCAAAACATTGCTAATTTATAACCATATGCGGCATTATCAGCAACAAACGCCGAATAGGACGGGATCATGAGCAATAATCGAGATAATTTCCACATCGACCCGGTCGACCTTCGTCTACTCGAGCAATTACAGGGTGAAGCGCGCATCACCAACGTTGCGCTGGCCGAAGGTGCCAACCTCTCACCCGCGCCCTGCCTGCGCCGCGTCCGTGACCTTGAAGCCGCCGGCATCATCCGTGGCTACGTCACCCTGCTCGATCCGGAAGCCGTCGGCCTGCACGTCTCGGTGTTCATCCAGGTCAGCCTGGAGCGGCAGGTCGCTAATGCCTTGCGCACCTTCGAGGAAACCATCTGCAGCTATCCCGAAGTCATGGAGTGCTACCTGATGACCGGCGATTCGGATTATCTGCTGCGCGTCGTTGCCCGCGATCTCAAGGCGCTGCAGCGCTTCATCGCCGATCGCCTGACGTGCATCCCCAACGTCGCCAACATCCGTTCGAGCATCGCGCTCAAGGAAGTGAAATACAAGACCGCCCTGCCAATCGGATTATCCTGACCGATCAGCGTTGCATTCAGGCCGTGACGGGTTCATGCTGCAACTTCACAGGAGAACATTCATGCGAATCGGATTCTTTGGCGCCGCTGGCGAAGTCACCGGCTCATGCACACTGGTTGAGACAGGCAAGGTCCGTTTTCTGGTTGACTGCGGCATGTTTCAGGGTGGCCCCGAGGCGCGCGCAAAAAATCTCAGTGCGCTGAATTTCGGCTGCAATGTCCGCGACATCGATTTCGTACTGCTCACCCACGCCCATATCGACCATTCGGGGCTGCTGCCGCGACTGGCGGTGATGGGCTTTCGCGGCCCGATTTACGCCACGCCGGCGACCATCGACCTGCTCGAAGTGCTGTTACCTGACAGCGCCCATATCCAGGAAAAAGAAATCGAATGGCAGTTGCGCCACCAGCATCGTCGTGGCAAGAGCGAGATTCGTACCAGCGCACCGCTGTACACCGTCGCCCAGGCGCAGAGCACGCTGCAACTGCTTAAGCCGGTTCCGATCGGCACGCCCCTGCAAGCTGCGGATAGTGTCCAGGTGAGTTTCCACGAAGCCGGGCATATCCTTGGTTCGGCGTGGCTGGAAATCACCGTCAGCGGCGAAGGCAAGCCGCGCAAGCTGGTCTTCTCCGGCGACCTCGGCACGCCCAATCGCCCGGTATTGCACGACCCCGAGAAGGTCATTCCGGAAGCCGACCTACTGTTGATCGAATCAACCTACGGCAACCGCCAGCACCGCTCAATAGAAGAAACCGAAGATGAAATCGTCGCCGCCGTCGAACGCACCCGGGCGACCCACGGCAACCTGGTTATCCCTTCGTTCGCTGTCGGCCGCACCCAGGAAATCATCTACCTTCTGGCCGACCTGGCGCGCCGCCAGCGCATCGCCCCGCTCAAAGTCTATGTCGATTCCCCGATGGCCAACTCGGCGACACGCATCACCCTGGCGCACCCTGAACTGCTCGACAGCGATACGCGCGAACTGATCACCTGGATACAGAAGCACCCTGAGAAAATGAAGCTTGAATTCGTCGCCGACGTCGATCACTCGCGGGCCCTCAATGACGTGCGCAGCGGCGCAGTGATCATCTCAGCCAGCGGTATGTGCGAAGCCGGACGGATCAAGTATCACTTGCGCGAAAATCTGCCGCGCAGCGAATGCAGCATTCTAATCGCCGGTTTCCAGGCCGCCGGAACGCTCGGCCGACGCCTCGTCGATGGCGCCCGACTGGTGCACATCTTCGGCCAGCCGGTGCCGGTCAAGGCCCGCATCTATACCGTCGGCGGCTTGTCCGCCCATGCCGACCAGGCCACGCTGCTCGGCTGGCTCGGCGGTTTCCACAAAGCCCCCGGGCAAACCTTCGTGGTGCACGGTGAAAGCATAGCGGCCAGCACATTTGTCGAAGCCATCAAGGATCAACTGGGCTGGAAGGCCGTACGTGCCCCATCGCGCGGCGAATTTGTCACTTTCTGAGACACCGGGGCTGATTAGTCATTTTTCCATGGCCTTGTCGCCTCGGCAGCATCAGGTGGAGAGTGGCGATCAGAGCACCCGCGCAACGGCCTCCTCGGCAATTTCCAGACACGACGTCAATCCCGGTGATTCAAAACCGAAAAGATTAAGCAGTCCGGGAACCCCATGCTCAGCCGGCCCCTGAAACAGAAAATCCGCCGCATCTTCTCCCGGCCCGACGATTTTCGGACGGATACCCGCATAGGCAGGGACCAGGCTGGCCTCCTGAAGACCTGGCCAGTAGCGACGTACTTCACTGTAAAAACGCTCGGCACGTGCCAGGTCGACATCGTAATTCAACGCGCTGATCCACTCCACGTCAGGGCCAAACCGGGCTTGCCCGGCCAGATCAAGCGTCAGATGCACACCCAAGCCTCCCGGCTCAGGCAGAGGGTAGATCAGGCGCGAAAAGGGAGTGCGGCCGAGCAAGGAATAGTAATTGCCCTTGGCATAATAGGTCGGAGGAACCAGGCCGCTCGGGAAACCGTCTATTCGAGATGCCACATGCTGCGCGGACAACCCCGCCGCATTGATCACCCGGTGCGCCTTGAGTTGCATGCTCTCCGCCCCGCCCACTTCAAGAACGATCCCGTCGTTCTCCGCCTGGGCACGAACAAACGGGCTGCGCAGCGCCAAAATCGCGCCACCCTGTTCGGCATCAGCCAGCAGGGCCAGCATCAGGGCATGACTGTCCACAATTCCGGTCGAGGGTGAAAGCAATGCCGCAGTGCAGTACAGCTCCGCTTCAAGAGCCTTCGCCTGGCCCGCGCTCAAGCGTTTGAAATCTTCGATCCCGTTCGCCTGCGCCTTGGCGTAGAGTGCATCCAGTTGTTTTTCTTGCGCGCTCGACGTGGCAACGATGAGTTTTCCACAGCGCCGATGAGCAATACCGCGCGCGGCGCAATACGCGTAAAGAGACTGATTTCCCTTGAGGCACAGACGTGCCTTGAGCGAGCCGGTCGGATAGTACAATCCGGCGTGAACCACCTCACTGTTGCGGGAACTGGTCTCGGTACCAAAAGACTCATGGCGCTCCAAAATCAGCGTTTCAATTCCTCGTTGTGCCAATGCTCGTGCACAGGCCAAGCCGATCACCCCGGCGCCAATCACGACGGCGTCAACGTGTTCCATACAGTCTCCGATTAATTTCGTTCCAGCCAGCGCAGAAAGAGTGCATTTCTACTTCCGTTCAACGCGGCAGGGTTCGCCTTTCGCACTTGCGGAAATTGCGTTCCTCGACGACATCCTTGAAGCGCTCAGCGATGTCGTCGAATACATCCGAGAGGGACATCATCGCGTCAATGACCACTGGGTCGAAATGCGAACCGCGTTCGGCCAGGATCATCTTGATCGATTCGTCGTGCAGGTAGGCGTCCTTGTAAACGCGCTTGGTGATCAAGGCATCATACACATCGGCCACCGCCATCAGCCGCGCACTGACCGGAATATCCTCGCCAGCCAGGGCACAAGGGTAGCCGCTTCCGTCCCAGCGCTCGTGATGGCTAAAGGCGATCTCGGCCGCAAAGCCAAAGAATTCGCCACTCCCTTCACCCAGCTCACGCGCCGCGGTAACGATGGCGTTACGCCCGGCGGCACAATGGGTTTGCATGATCACCCACTCCTCCGGCGTCAGTTTGCCCGGCTTGAGCAGGATCGAGTCCGGAATCGCCACTTTGCCAACATCATGCAAAGGCGCGGATTTGAATATCAGCTGGATGGCTTCGTCATTGAGTGTAGGCGAGAACCGCGGGTGCGAACGCAATTCTTCGGCCAGCGCCAGAACGTAGTGCTGGGTCCGCCGGATATGGTTGCCGGTTTCGTTGTCGCGCGCCTCGGCCAGAGCGCAAAAGGCGGTGATGATGGCGGTCTGGGCGGCAATCAGCTTGCGGTCGCGCTGCACCAGTTCCCGGGTACGTTCAGCGACCAGCAGCTCGAGTTCATCATTATGACGCTTCAATTCCCGCCGGGCATTGGCAATCAGCAGATGATTGCGCACCCGGGCCAGGAGTACCGGTGGAGAGATGGGCTTGGAGATAAAATCTCCGGCGCCGACACTCAGGCCGAATTCTTCATCGGAGGGACTCACCAGCCCGGTCAGGAAAATCACCGGAATATCAGCGGTGATTTGACTTTCCTTCAGATGTCGACAGACTTCGAAGCCGTTCATCCCGGGCATCATGACATCGAGCAGGATCAGGTCGGGCGGATATCGACTGGCCAACTCCAGGCCCTCAACTCCGTTGGATGCGAAGCTGACCTCGTAGGCCACGCCGAGAATGCTTTCCAGAAGCTCGATCACGCCCAGCGAGTCATCAATGACCAGCACCCGGGAACGGCTATCATTCATCATGTCGCTCTCCATTGATGCCGGTCAATCAACTGCTCCAGCGACGCCAGTGCGGTTTCGTAACGAAGCTGCTGCACGGCCAGGATGATCTCGGAAAATTCTTCGGCTGACTCTGTCCCCTGAGTCAGTTCTTCAAGTTCAACAACTAGTTTACGTGCGCTAAGGTTCTTGGATCGCAAGCACGATGTCAACTGTTCCAGCAATGGCAGAAGCCGTTCGAGATCGAGTGCTCGCACTTCGCTGGAAGACGAGTTCACAGGAACACCCTCGGGAGCTTCCGCCAGCTGGCCCAGGGTCAGCAACATCGACTCGCACTGCTTGGCCAGAATTTCCGTCAATTTCGAGAAGCTGCCCCCTTCACCAGACTTGATCTGCCGACCAAGAAAATCGGCGGCAGACTTGATCGCATCAAGGCCGAGATTGCCCGCCTCACCCTTCAGGTTGTGGGCTTCCAGATAAAGCAGATTCTGATCGCCAGCCTGCTCAAGCTGGCGTAGCTTGTTCGCCGTACCCTGATGGCGTGCAGCGAAGGAGCGTAACAGTCGACGATAGAGCGCATGATTACCGCCCATGCGCGCCAGACCCGAGCTGATCGACACCCCAGGCAAGGCGCATTCAAGCGACTCGACTTCGCTCGATGGTGCAATCCGGCTCATCTCCACTGGAGCCAAGCGGATTTTTTCGCGCCCGGCCTCCGTCGGCTTGATCCAGCGCACCAGTGCCTCGGCCAGTTCATGGGGATCCACCGGTTTGGCAATGTGTCCGTTCATTCCGGCGGCGCTACTATCCGCTCTATCCTGCGCCATCGCCGCCGCCGTCATGGCCACGATCGGCAAATCGCCCCCCTGTGGCAAGGCGCGAATGCGCCGCGTCGCCTCATAACCATCCATCAACGGCATGTGCAGATCCATGAGCACCAGATCGAAATGCTCGTGCTGCACACGATCGAGAGCTTCCTGCCCGTTATGCGCGACAGTAACTTTCAGCCCGCCCTTGAGCAGAAATTCACTCGCCACCTGCTGGTTGATTTCGTTATCCTCAGCCAACAGAATACGCGCACCGGCAATACTGTCGAGGGCCGCGCGGGTGGACGCGAAAACATCAGTGTTCTGGCCGTGAGCCGGTTTGTCGCTGTATTGAAGCCGGATCAGGGTATCAAAGAGCAGCGACTGGGTCACCGGCTTGGTAAGAATGGCATCGAGCTCATAATGTTCGCTCACCTTGAGCAGATCGCCGCGGCTATAGGCGGTGACCATGATAATCGTCGGCGGCCGCTCTCCCGGCTTCCCGTCGAGCGCGTCGCTGATGGCCTTGACCGTTTCCAGGCCACTCATGCCCGGCATCTTCCAGTCGAGCAGCAGCAGGTCAAAAGGAGTGCCCCGCGACCGGGCTTTCATGAACTGGCGCAAGCCCTCTTCGCCGGAGTTGGCGGTAACCACTGGAAAGCGCCAGCGTTCAAGAATCGAACGAATGATCACCAGCGAGGTTTCCTGATCATCCACCACCAGGGTACGCATCGGTCGCAAATCCTGCAATCCGTAACCCGTCTCGTGCTCCAGCAAGGGCACGGTGGATCGCCCAAGCCAAACGGTAAACGCAAAGGTACTGCCGAGCCCGGGTTCGCTGGACAGGGTAATCTGGCCCGCCATCAGTTCCACCAACTGCTTGCAGATGGTCAGTCCCAGACCGGTGCCGCCAAATTTACGGGTCACCGTGGCATCGGCCTGAACAAACGGTTGGAACAGGCGCTTAGCCTTCTCTTGAGCAATCCCGATGCCGGTATCACGGACAGCGATACGCAGACGCACCGAGTCGTCGGTCAATTCTACGAGTTCGACCCGGACATGAATCTCGCCGTACTGGGTGAACTTGATCGCGTTACCGACCAGATTATTGATGACCTGCCCGAGTCGCAGCGGATCGCCAATCAGGTAAGGAGGAACGTTAGGCGCCATGTCGATGAACAGCTCCAGCCCCTTTTCCTCGGCGCGAACCGAGAACAGGTCGCCCATCGCCATGAGGATTTCCTCGAGCGAAAAATTGACTTTTTCCAGATCGATGCGCCCGGCCTCGATCTTCGAGTAGTCAAGGATGTCATTCAGAATGCTCAACAGCGCGCGAGACGAACTGAGCACCTTGCTCAGGTAGTCGCGTTGCCGCTCGTCGAGCCGGGTATCCAGCGCCAGTTGGGTCAAGCCGATGATTCCGTTCATCGGAGTGCGGATTTCGTGGCTCATGTTAGCCAGAAATCCCGACTTCGCCAGATTAGCTGCGTCGGCCACGACGCGGGCATCCTTCAGTTCGGAGGTGCGATCTTCAACGAGCCGCTCAAGCTGCTCGCGGTAGCGTTCCAGTTCGTCCTCTGCCCGGCGCCGCTCGCCAATCTCGACACGCAAGGATTCCATCGCCAGATTGCGCTCCCGGTCATTGCGAACCACCGTACGGGTTGACAAGAATCCGGCAACGACCACCCCAGTCGCCGCCATCAGGGCGGCCAACAGCAATCCGATCCGGCTGACGCCGAATTGTCGGTCAATTTCCGCCGTCGCTGCTTCAGTCCGCTGATTATTGATGTCGGTCAGCTTGCGGATGACCAGTGCCAGCATTTTGTCGTTTTCACCTTGAATGGCAAATCGCAGGGCATTGAGTTCCAGGCCGGAGGCCCGCAGTTCGATGCTCTTGCGCATATCATCCTGATACTGCCGGACGAACTCCTGCGCGTTGTCGATCAGGCGCTGTTCAGCTTCATCAAGTTTGCCGCTGGCGCCATAGTCATTGAGCAGACTGGAGAGCGTCTGAATCTCCGTCTGAAAGCGAACCACCTCGTTGCTTCCGCCCTCGTGCATGTGATTGTTGAAATACAGCGTGGCATAGCCGAGGTGCTGCGAGGCCCTCAACATTACCTGATGGCGCTTGGAGACCACCGTAGATATTTCACTCCACTGGGTGGTCAGTTGCGTCAGCATGACGAGTGAAATCAGCACGACACCGAGTACCGCGACCAGTGTCGCGCCAAACCCGCTGGCCAGGACATATTTGATTCTCATTGACGCTCTCGGGCTGCCTGAACCACGACGCGAACGAAATCACCGATCGGGCTGGCATACCATTTGTCATAAACAGGGGCAGTAGCAGCGACAAATGGCCTGACATCCACCTTATTGATACGCACGCCACGCGCGACCAGATCCCGGTAGGCCTCAGTCTCCGCATTCCGAGACAGTTCACGCTGATAGCGGGAGGCCTCATGCGCCGCCTCCATGACGATATCCCGATCGGCAGCGGACAATTTGTCCCATGATGACTTGTTCATCAGGAAAGAATAGACCGAATACCGATGCCCCGTCAGCGAAATGAATTTCTGCACATCGTAGAGCCGGGACGTCTGAAAATTAATCAGCGTATTATCCTGGCCATCAACCACCCCTGCCTGCAATGCCTTATAAAGATCGGAAAACATGATCTCCATGGGCCTGCACCCAAGGGCAGAAACGATATCAGCCGCCATCACATCGGGCGGGTTCCGTATCTTCAGGCCGGCCAGATCGGCAGGTTTGATGATCGGGTGTACCGAGTTCGAGAAATGCCGGACTTCGACGTCCCAGAAATCCAGAACGACAACCCCCTTGGCGGCCAGTTTTTGCACCAGTTGCTGTCCGATGGAGCCATTCAGCAGCCGCCAGACGGCAGCATGACTTGGAAACAGGTAGGGCAACCCCAGAACATTGAATTCAGGGGCAATCTGAGAGACCGAACCCTGGCTGAGCATCGACAGATCCAGACTGCCGTTTTTCAGACTCTGGATTATGGCCGTCTGATTGCCCAAGGCACCTTCGGCATACAGCTTGACCTGGATGCGTCCCCGGCTGTTCTCTTTCAGCATCTCGGCAAAACGCTGAGAAGCCTTGGCCGAGGGGTGCTCCGGCGTGTATATATGGGCCAGCGTCAGCGTGGTCGCTGCAGAGCACGGCATGGCGGCGAGCCAACCAAAAACGACGAGCGCGTTGGCCAAAGCCTTCAGCAGACGCTCCTGCGCGCTCTTCATGTTCATGGCTTTTCCCTTGCCGCCTTGACCACGGCGCGGACGAAATCACCGATCAGGCTGGAATACCATTTGTCGTAAATCGGCGCTGTCGCTGCGACAAACGGTTTGGGATCCACCTTGTTGATACGCACACCACGCGCGGTCAGATCGCGGTAAATCTCTTCCTCCAGATTCCGGGCCAGCCACCGCTGATACTGGGCCGCCTCTTGCGCCGCTGTCCGAAGTATCTCCCTGTCGTTGGCGGAGAGTCCATCCCAGGCCAGCTTGCTCATCAGAAATGCGTGAACCGAGTATTTGTGACCGGTCAGCGAGTAATACTTCTGGACTTCGTAGAATCGGGAATCCCGAAAGGTCATATACGCATTGTCCTGGCCCTCAACCACGCCCATTTGCAAGGCTCGGTAAAGGTCCGAGAAATTTATTTCCTGCGGTTTCCCACCCAGGGCCAGAACGATATCCACGGTCAACGGATCGGGCGGCACGCGTATTTTCAGGCCGGCCATATCCGCAGGCTTGGTGATCGGACGCACCGAGTTTGAAAAACTCCGCACATCTATGCCCCAGAAGCTCAACAAGATCAGCCCCTTGGCTTCGGACTTTTGCGCCAGTTGCTTTCCGATCGGGCCTTCCAGCACGCGCCACGCTAAATCAGGATCGGAAAACAGGTAGGGCAAACCGAGCGCATTAAACTCCGGCACCATATCCGCCACCGACCCGTGGCTATTGACCATCAGGTCCAGGCTACCGTTCTTCAGGCTCCGCAGCATTGCCGTCTGGTTACCCATCCGGCCTTCAATATAGAGCTGGAATTGAATGCGCCCCTCGCTGCGCTTTTTCACGGTATCGACAAAGCGCTGACAGGCCTTGGCCATGGGGTGTTCTGCCGTATAGAGATGTCCCAGCGTCAAGGTGGTTACCGCCTGGCACGGCACAACCATCAGCCATAACAAAACGGCAGCAGCATGGACCAGAGCCTTCAAAACTCTGCCTTGCGCCCCCCCCAGGCTCATGGCTTTTCCCTCGCAGCCTGAACCACTAGGCGAACGAAATCACCGATCGGACTGGCATACCATTTATCGTAAATTTTTGCAGTCGCCGCAACAAACGGTTTGCTATCGACCTTGTCGATGCGCACGCCACGCGCCAGCATCGTGTTATAGGCCTCCAGATCGGCCTTCTGGGTCAGCGCGCGCTGAATCTGGGTTGCTTCTTTCGCTGCCTGCAAAACAATTTCGCGGTCAGCCAACGAAAGCGTGTCCCAGCTTCGCTGTCCCATCAGGAATGGCGTAATCTCGTACTTGTGCCCGGTGAGCGAAAAAAACTTCTGAAATTCATAGAGTTTTGCTTCCTTGACGTTGATCAGCGGGTTTTCCTGACCGTCGACCACGCCCAGGCGCAAAGCGTTATACAGATCGGAAAAATTGATCTGCTGGGTTTTCGCGCCCAGCGCCTCGACGATATCCATGGTCACCGGATCCGGGGGAGTACGAATTTTCAATCCTACGAAATCGGCCGGTTTGAGCAATGGACGCACGTTGTTGGAGAAATGCCGGACGCCGTTATCCCACAGTCCCAGGACGATCAACCCCTTGGCCGCCGATATCTTGGCCAGTTGCTGGCCGGCCGGACCATCGAGCACCCGCCATGCGGCAGCAGAGTCGGCAAACAGAAAGGGCATGCCGAAAGCATTGAATTCCGGCACGATCGCCGACACCGGCCCCTGCGTATTGGCAGTCATATCCAGGGTGCCGTTCTGCAACGCCCTGAGGTTGCTGGCCGCATCGCCCAGGCTGGCATTGCCATAGACCTCGACCAGAAGGCGGCCCTGGCTGAGCTTTTTCACCGTCTCGGCAAAATACTGGCAGGCTTTGGCACGGGGATGCTCCGGGACAACAATATGCGCCAGGGTCAGTGTGGTCGCCGCCTGAATCTGGACACTCCACAACAGAAAAAATAACGCCGTAGAGCGGAACAGCATTCTCATCATGTCTCCCTTACCCGCAAACTCAACCCGATACTTCAGACACACATAGACTTCGCCTTTTTCTGATTATAGTTGGCGGAGTACAACCTTGCCTCTAAGACCACTCACCGGAGTAGGCAGTATGGTTAGCCTACAGGGATAAGACCGGAGAGTCCAGAAAGACTCACGCACTTACGTGCCAGAATTTCCGTTGGATCGAGCACAACAACGCGCTGCCCCGACACCATGAAATTATCATTCTGTGCCATCAACAAGGGGAGTTCAGTGCATCCCAGAATCACCACTTCTGCACCGTTCTGCACCAGATGGGTCAGCGCGGCCAGCAGATCATCCCGGCAGGGGCCGTCGGTAAAGCCGGCCTTGACCCCTCTGGGGCCGTAAATGGAAGCCATGACTTTGGCCTGATGAGCCTCGTCGGGCACCGTCAGATTAAAACCAGCCTTGGCGATGATGTCGTGATAAACACGGCTGGCAATCGTCCCCGACGTGGCTAAAAGGCCGATCTCCCGGCGCTCTGGATAATTTCGGCGGATGTGCTCGACGGTCTCGAACAACATGTTGATAATCGGGATAGCCAGATAAGGCTGGATACGCTCAACAAAGGCATGCGCGGTATTGCAGGGAATGGCGATCAGATCGGCTTCGTCGGCTTCGAGTTTTTTGCAGGTAGCGTAGAGCGCCACCGTCGGATCGGTGCCTTCACCGATCAGGTTCTCGGTGCGATCCGGAATTTGGGGGTTCTGCTCGACGACCACCTTGATGTGCTCCTGATCGCGCCGGGCCTGGGTATTGCGCACGATCTTGTCGAGAAAATCGACCGTTGCCGCCGGGCCGACGCCACCGACGACGCCAATCTTGAACGGTCGGATCGACGCTTCACCGCCAAAGTCCACCGCATGCCGAGCATAGACCTGGTTGACATCGATCACCGGCAGACCCCGCTCACCCAAGGCATCGGCGACGATCGGAATTTCTGTAAAGCCTGGCGCAATGATTTCGGCACCTTGCGCCAGAAGATCACGGCAGGCGCGCTCAAGAAAATCGATCGACTGCCCCTGCAAGGATCCGGACTTGATGCCCTGTTCGCCATAGATCGCCGGCATCAATGCATCGCGCTGAATCTCGTCGGACGGGTACACCAGTTGCCAGCGCAGGGGATCAAAATAATGCTCGAACAGCCCGTGCTTGCGCACGTAATCCGAGGTCAGCACGCCGATTTTCTTGACCTCGGGATGGCGGCGCTCAATGTGCGCGCGCAGCGCCTCCATGATATTCACCACCGGCAGGCGAATTTCTGGCTTCAACTCGTCGAGGAAGGTATGGCTGATAAAGCAGGGCAGGATCACGGCATCGACCTTGCGCTGCTCGAAATTGCGGATCATGTCGAAGACATACAGCTTGCGTGCATGGACGCTCGAGCCACTGCCACCGGGCAGGCGCCCCTCATCAAAAGGATGCTGCTCGAAGATGATGTCGCACTGATGGCGGCCCTCGAGCGAGGGTGACGATTTCACCAGTTTGAAGAAAATATCAGCCCCGCCGAGCGAACCCAAGCCGCCGATGACGCCGAAACGGCGCGTTTCTGCCTTACGTGACACGTTACACCCCTCTCGCATAGGTGTCGGAGAGTATAAATCCAAAAACCATCCGTACGGCAGCAATCCACCGTAAAAGCCAGCTTGAAGGCTTATGCCGGCGGAGGGGGAGAGGCGGAGGGTAGTCGCCCGGTCAGCAGATAGGCTTCGCAGTGACCGAGGTACTCTTTCATGCTCTTGGGCATCGGCGTACGGGCGCGAGCAATATAAAAAATTAGATCGCGTCCATTCCGGATCAACTGCAGGCCATTCGAAATACTGTGCTTTGGCGACTCGGTTTCAATTTTATGAGTCTGCGGGACGAAGTTGACCAGCCGCTCTGATGCCGTCACCAGTCGCGCCCAGACATCAAAGATATCCGGGTCAGTACGCAGGTTTTCTGTTTTGATCAGGGCCGCACCAACAAAATCAGTAATCAGTGGTTCAATATTCTGAAACGCGGGAACATGCGAGAACGTCGATTTCATTGCTTCGGCAATGCGCTCGATGTCGCGCATGCTTTGACCGATCTTGATGTAGCGGCTCTCGTAAAAATCCTCAATCGGAATCGAGAAGGCACGGAAAGGCTCGCCCCAGAGTTCATCGATGCCTTCATCGCCGCTGCGGTGGTGCACCGAGTGACCGAGGTCCATGGCTTCAAGCAGACAGCGACCGCATTCACGCATCAAGGGGTTGTCACTCTGGATTTCGATGCCATCAGCCTGCAAATCGACGAGTTTCCGGAAAATATCGGTGGCCCGGTTGAACAAGGCCCCGGCCAGCATCGCCGACTTGACGCGCCGACGCGCCGGCTCGGTTTCCTGATCAAAGCTCTTGCGCGCCTCGGCCAGACGGGTTCCGGGGATATTGAGGCCGTGCTCTGTGTGATTGAACAGTCGCCGGGTCAGTGCCTCGATCAGGCGCTTCTTGGCTTCCAGCGAATTGGCGGGAGCCGGGTAGGTCTTGATCCAGTAACCTTCGTAAAACACCCGCTCAACCCCGTCGATGAGGCGGCGCGCGCCTTCAGCTGGCGCATCATCCTGAGACTTTTTTTCAAGAGAGTGTACGTCGGACATGGCAGGTTGGCATTATAAAAACAGGCAGTTTACAAGCATAATGGTGAGAAAGATCAATATCTTCATAACAAATTGTATTGCCAGACAACACTACGCCGTCAATCGGCTTAGCAAGCGCCCTGGAGTGGGGTCTGAGTTTAAATCCCCGCTCGATTGGCAAAACGGCGCGCTACATCAACCGACCATAAGCGCATACCCGTGGAAATTCCCCAAAAAAAACAATCGCCTGAATCTATTCCTGATTTAATTGTCCAAATGTTTGATTAGCTTAATACAGTTACCTATGATGAAGTGTTAAATCTGTTCTCATGGATTGCTTGATGAGTCCGGTTTGATGTGGTGGTGTAGCTCAGCTTTACTTGTATTAATCAACAAGGAGATACTCATGAAAATGAAATGGCTCATCGCATTCCTCCCCTTCGTCGCGTTTCAGGCTGGCGCTTTGACATTGACGACCGAAGAATACCCTCCTCTGAATTTCTCTACTGATGGAGGCAAGACCGTTTCGGGACTTTCCACTGATGTAATGAGAGAAGTCATTAAACGCACCGGAATCAAGGCAACAATAAGTCTCTATCCGTGGCAGCGGTCATACAAAGAGGCACAAGACGATAAGGATACTTGTGTTTATTCAACCACACGCACCGAAGCTCGCGAAAAGCTATTCAAATGGGTGGGCCCCCTTGCTCCATCAACCTGGATTCTGTTTGCCAAGGCCGATAGCCCGATCAGCATAAAGACACTCGACGAGGCCAAAAAATTCAAAGTAGGCGGTTATCAAGGCGATGCGAAAGCCGCATTCCTGAAGGAAAAAGGATTAACGCTTGATGAAGCAATGAACGATGAACAAAACATCAAGAAACTTGATGCCGGACGGATTGATCTATGGGCCGCCACCTCAGGTATCGGCCCCTGGATGGCCAAGAACTCTGGAATCAAGATCAAGCCTGTTCTTTCGTTCCAGGAAGTTCAGATGTTTGCCGCCTGCAATCTTTCTATGCCTGATGCCGACATTACCAAAATGAATGACGCCATCAAGGCCATTAAGGCCGATGGAACCTACGACAAGATTATCAAAGCGTATCAATAAATTACAAAGTTCAGCACAGGGAGAAAGCCGAAGGCTTTCTCCCCAGTCAATGCATGCTTCCTAGAAATCAACGGTTGACTCAATAACACGACGAGGTGAGTTTATGCGAAGCATAAAAGGACAGCTAAATCTGGTATTCATTAGCGTGGTTACCCTGGTTCTGGTTATCTCAGGTGCCCTCAATTATTTCTCAGCTCGCAGTGATCTTGATGCGCAACTGCAAGAGCAAGCGGACGCGCTTAGTGCTCGATTAAAACTCAACGTACCCACTTTGCTGTGGAATTTTGATGATCGGCAAATTGACAAGACGCTTGAGGCTGAAATGATCGAGCAAGACATTACGGGAATTCTCGTCAAGAACAAGGATGCCATTGTTACGGGCCGGATTCGAACGGCTGAAGGCGAAATTAAACCGGCCGAAAAAGGCACCTCCCTTTCTGGAAAAATACAAAACTTGCCTCTCGAATATATGGATGCAGGCGTTGCCAAACCGGTTGGTGTTGTCGAGTTCTCGATCTCGACGGCAAGAAGAGATGCCACATTACTCAATCTAGTCATAAAAATCATTGCCCAGGCCGTTATCCTCAACGCCATTCTTGTGCTTACCTTGGCCTTGAGCCTTCGGGAAATGGTTTTTCGTCCTCTTGATCGTATCAGCCATGCGCTACAGCAAATTGCCAGCGGCGATGCTGATCTGACCAAACGGCTTGATGTTGGGGTACGGAACGAGATCGGCGAAGTCGCCTTCTGGTTCAATACTTTCGTTGAACATTTACAGAGTATTGTCGGGCAAGTCGTGAAGAGCACGACAGGTTTGGGCAAGGCCGGGGATTCGATGTCCAATGAAGTTGAACAGTCTGCGAAACGCTCCGAAGAGCAAAGTGAGATCATTTCTTCTATGGCCGCTGCGATGGAAGAAATGACCGTCGGCATTTCCCACGTTTCTGATCAAAGCCTGGCGGTCAGCGATTTGTCGAAACGCAGCGGCGAATTGGCTCACGGCGGCAACAAAGCCGTTAACAATTTGCTTGTTGAGATGAGACGTATCTCCGACTCGGTCAATATTTCCTCCGAGACCATCGAGACCCTCGGCAAGGAATCTGAAAAGATCAGCACTGTTGTCAATGTAATCAAGGACATTGCGGATCAAACCAACTTATTAGCGCTCAATGCCGCAATTGAAGCTGCACGAGCCGGTGATATGGGGCGCGGTTTTGCAGTAGTTGCTGATGAAGTCCGGAAACTGGCGGAACGGACAACAAAATCCACCGGCGAAATCAGCAGCATCATAGGAATCGTGCAGGACGGGATCAGACAGTCGGTCGAGAATATGTGTAGCGGGGTTTCTGCCGTAAACAGTGGGCTGGCGTGTGCCGATGAGGCAGGCAAAGCGATCGAGTTGCTTGAGGAATCGGCCGGCAAGGTCGTTATCTCAGTTAACGATATTTCTTTAGCCATATCGGAACAAACCTCTGCCAGTACCGAAATCGCACGCCGTGTGGAGACAATAGCTCAGTTGGCCGACGAGTCCAATGCGGCCATGAACAACACCGCAGAATCGGCACGTACGGTTAAAGAACTGCTAGGATCAATGCAAAGTGTGGTCAGCGGATTCAAAGTGTGAGTTTTGAGACAAGGGGGCGCCATCTATGGTCCCCCTTTGCTTAACGTGATTAGCGCGCTTCCCGCCGGATAATCAGCGGTGCTATATTTTCGTACACCATGAGATCAGGCATTCCTTTTGTTTCCCTTAGCAATCCAAGGACAAAAAAGGACCAGACATGCTGAGGAGAATCGTACTTTTAGCGTATTTCACGCTTTTCAGCATCGCTCATTCCTCCGCGATTGATACGATCGTTCTAAGCACCGAGCAATGGGAACCCTATATTGCCGAACACCTTCCCGACAATGGATTTCTCGGCGAAATTGTCAGGGAATCATTCAAACGCTCTGGTTATGCTGTGAAGTACCGGTTTTTTCCTTGGGCAAGAGTCGTGGCCATGTCAAACAGTGGCGAAGTTGACGGCTATTTGCCGGCCTATTACTCACAGGAACGGGAGCTTGCTTCTTTCTTCTCGGAACCCTTTTCGGCCGGATTTAACGTGTTTTTTAAAATGCGGGCTCTTGATGTTTCTTATATAAAACTGGAAGACCTTAAGCCTTACAGGATCGGCGTGGTCAGAGGCTACGTTAATGAAGAAAAATTCGACCAGGCCGATTTTTTGCAAAAAGATTATTCCACCGACAATCTCACAAATGTAAAAAAGCTGTCCTCCGGAAGAATTGACTTGTTTGTTGCGGACAAATACGTTGGTTTATACCTGCTTAAAAACAACTTCCCAGACCTCGTCAATGCAATTGATTTCATCGAAAACCCGTTAAGCAGAAACAATTTGTATGTTTGCATTTCACGAAAAACAGCGAACGCAGCACTGAAAGTAAAAGCCTTCAATAATGGCCTGAAACTGATCAAAGCAGATGGTACTTACCAGAGAATTCTGAACAAACATGGCCTTGGAAGAATGTAACACGGGTGAGGCCGCTGCCCAATGAACCTTTTGGGCAGCCACCTTTCCAATCTTTGTACTATTCGAATCTGCTCATTGAGAGGTCTGACAAAGCACCTTACCTGCTCCATGCGGGTGAAAGCTGCCAATGGAGTTAATCGACAAGTTTTATTGCCGTTTTGATGAAAGGCCCCGCTAGCAACCTTTAGTCGGATTATGCGCAGTCAACCTCCCACAGGTAAGGTTCATGAAAGATCAAACCGGCAAGCTTAAACTAGGTTTTTCAAGAGTAGACTTTCGTGTCCCGTCGATCTCCAGAAACCTGGCGCTCAGTCTTGCCCTAATCATCATTCTGGCTGTTTCGATTGCCATGGGCTTTTTGTATCTGCTGAAGTCCGAAGAGATGCATCGCCAACTGGAATTGAAAGCGGATGAACTGATTTCGAATATTGCAGTCGTCCTCGCTCTCCCTTTGTGGAATATGGACGTAGCAAACGTCAATCAGATTGGTTCCGTTTCCGCCCACAATGAAAATGTAGCAAGCCTAGAGATCAAGGACAAATGGGGTACGCGCCTCTACGCATACCAACAACAGAACAGCAGCAACGCACCGCTAATTGTTCGCTCCAGCAAGGTCGTACTAGATGACCAGAGTATCGGTCACGTGGATATTGCGCTCTCGACCCAGGGGCTCAAGGATGATCTCCGATATCTGTTGATCACTACGCTGCTGACGATGGCAGCAGCGCTGGCAGTGATCATCGCCTCAACCGGTTTCCTGCTGAAGATATTCTTGCGCAAACCTCTTGAGTCATTACGGCAAGGGATGGAACATGTAACCAATGGACTGTCTTTTCCGCTGGAAGCCAACCCGCACACTGAGCTTGCCGCGATTTCCAAAATGTTTGCCAGAATGGCTTGGGAAGTCCGTTCAAGAGAAGACGCCCTTAAATCAAGCGAAGAGAAATACCGTTCGCTAATCAACAACATCAATATCGGCATCTTCCGCACCACGGTCTCCGGTCAATTCATCCAGACCAACCCGGCCCTGGCACAAATATCCGGATACGATTCTCAGGAAGACCTAATGGCAAACTCTGCGGCCGTTCTCTACCTTAACCCGAATGACCGGAATAATTTGTTGGAAGAGATCAAGGCAAAAGGCTTTGCAAAGGACATGCCGTTCCTCATGAAAAGAAAGGATGGCGTGGCGAGATGGGTTTCGCTAACCGCCTCCGCACTTTACGACGAAGAAGGAAATATCAAGTCGATTGATGGCGTGCTTGAGGACATCACCGACCGTAAATCTGCAACGGAAGAACTGCAGAAGCACCGCGACCATCTGGAGGAACTTGTCGGAGAACGCACAGCGGAACTCGCCATTGCTAAGGAAAGCGCTGAAGCGGCGACTCGTTCCAAGAGCGACTTCTTGTCCAACATGAGCCATGAAATCCGTACCCCCATGAATGCCATCATCGGCATGTCGCACTTGATTCTCATGACTGAGCTGACTCCTAGGCAACGGAACCATGCCATCAAGATTCAGCAATCGGGGCAACATCTGCTGGGAATTATCAATGATATTCTTGATTTCTCAAAAATCGAGGCTGGAAAACTCACCGTTGAAGAGGCCGACTTTGAGTTAGAGAATGTGCTGGATAATGTTGCCAGCCTGATTACAGAAAAAGCTTCTGAAAAAGGACTGGAACTGATCTTCGACATCAATCGTGACGTCCCCAATTACATACAGGGCGACCCACTTCGCCTGGGTCAAATCCTGATCAACTACGCCAACAACGCCGTCAAATTTACTGAGCGCGGCGAGATTATCATTAGCGCCGAAGTGCTTGAGGAAAATGAAAAAGATGTACTGATCCGTTTCAATGTAAAGGACACTGGCATTGGCCTGACCGAAGAGCAAAAACAGAAACTATTCCAGACATTCCAGCAAGCAGACGCATCCACAACCCGAAAATTTGGCGGCACCGGGCTCGGGCTCTCCATCAGCAAGCGCCTTGCCAGTCTGATGGGCGGTGTTGTCGGGGTCGAGAGTGAGTTCGGCAAGGGAAGCACTTTCTGGTTTACGGCTCGCCTGCTCAAAGGAAAAGCTGTAGCCAAAGAGTTGGTTCCCGTGCCCAACCTGCGAGGCAAGCGTGTCCTTGTTGTTGATGATAATGAGCATGCCCGACAAATTTTGAAGGCCATGCTCTCCAGCATGACTTTTCTGGTTAAAGATGTGTCTTCCGGCCAAGAAGCTCTTAAGGAAATGCAATCTGCCGCAGATGCCGGCAGCCCATATGAAATCGTTTTCCTGGACTGGCTAATGCCAGACATGGATGGGATCGAAACCGCACTTGCGATTCGCAACCTGCCAATTTCTGAAATACCCCCGTTAGTACTGGTGACGGCTTTTGGTCGCGAAGAAGTGTTCAAATCGGCCGAACAGATCGGGCTGCACGACATTTTATTCAAACCGGTTCATGCCTCTCAGCTTTTTGACGCCTCAATCCAGGCCCTTGGCGGAAGAAAAGATGCGGCGCGCACTCTGGACCGTGATGAAAACAGGCTCATAGAAGAAATGGCACACATCGCCGGATCCAGTGTGTTGCTGGTGGAAGACAATGAATTCAATCAGGAAGTGGCTATAGAACTGCTAACCAATGTTGGACTAATCGTCGATGTGGCCGCAAACGGGCAAGAAGCACTGAAAATGCTAGAAACCCAGGTCTACGACATCGTCCTGATGGATATGCAAATGCCTATCATGGACGGGTTTGCTGCCACTCAAGCCATTCGGGAATCGGGACGCTTCGATGAACTGCCGATTATTGCCATGACTGCCAATGCCATGGCCGGTGATCGGGACCAGTGCCTCAACTCAGGCATGAACGACTACATTCCCAAGCCAATCGATCCTGAGCGTCTGTTCTCCACCCTATTGCGCTGGGTCAAACCACGTTACAAGCTCAATCCTGTTACGCCAGCGGTACGCCAAAACCAAACGGCTCATTCACTGCGTATCCCCAACATCCCGGGGCTCGATATCCGGCTAGGGCTTCACCAGATGATGGGAAAACGAGACAGCTACCTGAAAATGTTGCGCAATTTTTCTGTCAGCCAGGCACATACTCCTGAACAACTGGTGCAGAAGCTGGCTTCCGGAGCCCTTGAAACGGCAGAGCGCCTCGCACACACACTCAAGGGAGGCGCCGGGAATATTGGCGCCCGAGATATTCAAAACCTGGCAGGCGATTTGGAAACCGCAATCAGGGACAAGCAGCCTCTCCAAACGATCGAAGCAATAAATTCCAGCGTTTGTGGCGCTTTGCTTGCCTTGATAGGCGAGATCAACAAACAATTGCCCGTTGAGGAAAGCAGAAAGCATCACACTGAAGAAAAAAAAGCCAACGCCGCTGAAATATGCGAGCATCTTTCTGTGCTGCTTAGCCATTACGAAAGTGATGCTGTTGACCTGTTTGAGAAAAACTACGAAGTCATCAGGACAGCTCTCGGAATGGAAGCATTTAGAGTGCTTGACCAGGCCATAAAGCAATATGATTACGAGAAAGCATTGCGTGCCATCAACCCTTTGCCTAAAGCTGATTCAGAGTTGCAGCAATAAGGTAGCGCATTAACGACAGATTGGACGGTTTTACCCCCCTTGATCGAGCCAGGAAACATGTCAAACATGAACCCTCACAATAACCCTTCCCTGCTCGAACAGAATGTTCTGACACAAAGATTGTATAACCAGCAGTCAAGCGTTCTGATTGTTGACGACACGCCAGACAACCTTACCTTCATCAGGCTTCTTCTCAAGGATTTCTATAAGATAAAAATTGCCAATAACGGCGAAACCGCATTACGCATTGCCCAGTCGCCCCCCCCGCCAGACCTCATCCTGCTCGACATCATGATGCCTGAAATGGACGGCTACAAAGTCTGTAGGCAACTTAAATCAGACGCTCGAACCTGGGATATTCCGGTCATTTTTCTCACCGCCAGAGCAGACCCGGAAGACGAAACCTTTGGACTCGGCCTGGGTGCGGTGGACTACATTATCAAACCAATCAACCCATCCATTGTTCTCTCGCGAGTAAAAACTCACCTCGAGCTCAAGATAGCGCGAGACTTCCTGAAGGATCGCAATGCATTCCTTGAGGATGAAGTCAGCAAACGTACTCGTGAAGTTGCCGCCATCCAGGATGTGACCATCCACGCCATGGCTTCGCTGGCTGAAACTCGCGATAACGAAACCGGAAACCACATTCGCCGCACACAGTTTTATGTAAAACTGTTGGCCGAGAAGCTCCGCCATCATCCCCGATTCAAAGATGTTCTGGACAACGACAAAACCATTGACCTGATCATCAAATCGGCACCGTTACATGATATTGGCAAAGTTGGCATTCCAGACCGAATTCTGCTCAAACCCGGACGGTTCGAACCCGAAGAATTCGAAATCATGAAACGCCACACCACCTTGGGTCGGGATGCCATCATTAAAGCAGAAGAATCACTCGACCTGGATCATCCCTTTCTGACTTACGCGAAGGAAATTGCGTACTCCCACCACGAGAAATGGGATGGCAGCGGCTACCCGGAAGGGCTCTCAGGTGAGGCTATCCCCTTAACTGGCCGCATTATGGCCTTGGCCGATGTTTACGATGCCTTGATCAGTCGTCGTGTTTATAAAGAGGGCATGCCGCACGCAAAAGCTGTAGAGATCATCCTTCAGGGCAACGGCACGCACTTTGATCCAGATGTCATGCTGGCCTTTCGGGAATTGGCCGACGAATTCAAGGCCATAGCGGAAAAGTATCAGGATAACTACCAGGATATTGAAAAATCCGCTTTAACCTAAGCCGGGAATAAAACTGCTGTAACAGCAAGCGCAACGACCTTGTTCCAGATAGCTCAAGGACAAATGGTCCTGGCAGTCCTCGGCTTTGGTTTCGGTGTCCGTGCTATTACGGCAAGGTAATCTCGTTCTGTTTCACCACGGTATCTACAATATCTTTTGTGGGCAACGAAATATCCAACCCTTCCTTGCCCAACATGCGCAATTTTCCGGTGCTCCAGAACTCCTCGCCGTCGACTATGGAAATATGACTTCCATCGCACCAAATGGTTTTATCTTGACGAGCCTCAGGCACTTTGAAGGTGTTGTATTCCTTGCCACGCGAGCGGCACTCAACCCTGCCGTCACTATAGATCACAAACTCATCCTCCCTGTGCCCCGGAGCCGCTAGCCAGCGCGTCAGGATGGCTTCCAGCTTCGTACGTTCGTGACCGTCATTCAGGCGCAGGGCATTGAGAAAACACTCAACGGTATAGGCCGTTCGTTCAAGGTCGGGTCGGCTCACAACAATCTCCAAAACAACAGGGTAAATTTAAAAACTCATCAATCCGGCAGATGCTCTACCAGAAACCATATTAATCTTCAATTTCAGAGGATTCGACTTCCTCAGGCAGGAGCGCATCGGGCGCAACCAGACGCACCTTCTCGATCAGGTCGTTGACCACGGCATTGAAGTCAGCCGCGCGGCTGGCTTTTTTCCTGAAACGATTGCGCTCGATGACGAATTCGACCTTCTGGCCACTTTTCAGGGTCAGCACCCCCTCGGCTTCGGAATAGATCAGTCGCTTCACACTGGAGTAGTAGACGATTCGATCCGCGCAGATCAGGTAGCGCGCGCCAATCTTCAAGGTCCTCGCGCCACCAAAGTAAACCATGGCCGGAAAGATCAGTGCCAGAAGCCCGAAAGGGAACAGGATGCGACCCAGCGCCAGCGAAACGAACAGGCACAGGAGAAACATCATCTTGCGTTTCTGCGTCAGCAAGACACGGCCGCCATTGTTGTAGCTATAGACAGCGAGTTGAGGCAATTGCAGTTCCATAAGTCACATCCAGTTTTTCAACGACCGGCAGTATCTCCTGTCACACCCGCAAGGTCAAACTTGAATCGTGTAGAAGCACCAAACAAAAACGCCTGCCACGTTGGCAGGCGTTTTTTCTTAAAAGCGCGGTTAGCAACGTTCCCAGATCGTCGTAATGCCCTGTCCCCCGCCAATACACATGGTCGCCAGACCATAGCGGGCGTTGGTACGCTGCATTTCGTGCAGCAGCTTGGTGACGATGACCGCGCCGGTTGCACCGACCGGGTGCCCCAAGGAAATGGCCCCGCCGTTCGGATTGGTCTTTGCCGGATCAAGGCCGAGCCCTTTGGAGACGGCCAGTGCTTGTGCGGCAAAGGCTTCGTTGGCTTCGATCACGTCGATCTGGTCAAGTTTCAGACCGGCACGCTTGAGTGCCAGCTGGGTCGAAGGAATCGGGCCATCGCCCATGAGGCTGGCTTCAACACCGGAAACGGCATACGAAACCAGACGGGCCAAGGGCTTCTGGCCATTTCTGGCAGCCACGGTAGCATCGGCCAACACCAGGAAGGCGGCCGCATCGTTAATACCCGAGGCATTACCAGCGGTCACGGTTCCACCTTCCTTCTTGAACGCCGGTTTCATCTTACCCAGAGCTTCCATGGTGGTCGCCTTGGGATGTTCGTCGGTATCGAAGATGACATCACCCTTGCGCGTCTTGAGCGTTACGGGAGCAATCTGCGACTTGAAATAGCCTTCGGCAATCGCCTTTGCCGCACGAATCTGTGACTCGAGCGCAAAAGCATCCTGCTCGTCTCGGCTGATACCCCATTTGACCGCCTGGTTCTCGGCGGTCATGCCCATGTGTCCGGCACCGAACGGATCGGTCAGCACCGCCACCATCATGTCCAGCATTTTGGTATCACCCATGCGCGCACCGCTGCGCATGGCCGTCGACAGGTAACCGCCGGCCGACATGACTTCGACACCGCCACCGAGACCGATTTCAGCATCGCCGAGCATGATGTTCTGCGCCACGCTGATGATCGCCTGCATCGCCGAACCGCACAAGCGGTTGCAGGCCATCACCGTCGAATCCATCGACATGCCGGCATTTACCGTCACCAGGCGCGGAACGTAGGGGAAAGAATAGCCACAGGGAATCACATTGCCGACCACGGCATAGCTCGCCTGCTTGGCATCAACCCCCGCACGAGCAAACGCTTCACGGGCAACCACACTGCCCAGCTCTTCCGGGGTCATCCCGCTAAGCGAACCACCAAAACTGCCAAGGGCCGAACGAACGGCGCTAAGTGCAACGACTTCTTTTGTCATGAGAACACCTTAAGGTAACAGAATATCAGGAGGGGCCACCGATGGCCGGCAGCCCCCATTTTACGTTAACCGATAACCGGCGGAATGTAGGGCAACGTTTTCCCCAGCAGCCAGAGCATGATCAATACGACCGGTGCATGAAAAATCAGCTGCAGAGTCGAATACCCGGCCAGATCACGGGCCTTGACCCCGATCAGCCCCATCAGCGGCAACATCCAGAACGGATTGATGAAATTCGGCAAGGCTTCTGCCGCGTTATAGACCTGCACCATCCACGCCAGATTGACGTGCAGTTCATTGGCCGCCTGCAACAGGTAGGGCGCTTCGACGACCCACTTGCCACCACCGGACGGCAGGAACAGTCCGAGAATCGCCGAATAGATACCGCCAATCAGCGGCAAAGTATCCTGCGTCGAAATCGAGACAAAGAACTTGGCCAGTACTTCGTTCAGGCCCGAACCCATCAGCACGCCAAAAATGCCGGCATACAGCGGGAACTGCAGCAGCACACCACCGGTCATCGGCACCGACTTGGCCGCTGCACGCAGGAAGGAACGTGGCGTCCAGTGCAGGAGCATCCCGGCAATGAGGAACATGAAGTTGTAGATATTCAGGTCCAATGCCGCCAGACCGCCCTTGGTGCTGAACACGTCGTACAGATAGACCAGACCCAGGGCAACGACTACCAGCGTCAGCACCGGGCTGAACTCCAGTTTCTCGCCAGGCGTTTGCGGGGCCCCGATGTCTTCCTGGCTGTCCTTGTAGACGATGCCAGCCATTTCGGCAGTCTTGGCATTTTCTGCAGTCGGCGTCGAGACATAGCAGATCCACACAGAAAGCACGAAGAGCACGACGATCATCACCAGGTTCTGCCAGGTGAACAGCGTCTGATCGAGAGAAATAACGCCGCTGATCTTGAGCAATGCCGGCGGGATCGACCCTTTGGTGGCCATCAGCAGAGCGGCGGAGGAAGACAGGCCAAGCGCCCAGACGCTGCCCAGACCGAGATAACCGGCTGCGCCCATGGCACGATAATCGACGCCCGGAACCCGCTTGCTGATTTCACGCATCAGGATGCCGGCGAAAATCATGCTGAAGCCCCAGCTCAGCAGCGAAGCCAGCATGGCCATGAAGGCCACATAGGCGACGGCACCCTTCGGGGTTTTCGGGAAACGCGCCAGCACATCGATGACCCGGCGCACCGGCGGGGCGACCGCGACGATATAGCCGCCGATGACCACGAAGGCCATCTGCATGGTGAAGGGAATCAGATTCCAGAACGACTTGCCAAAATCGACCGAGACCTGCGTGGGTGTGCGGCCCATTGCAAGTGCTGCGACGGCCACGATGAGGACGGCAATGGCGGCAAAGACATAGGCATCCGGAAACCATTTTTCGCTCCAGTCGGCCAAGGCGGCGCCCAAGCGCTCAATGGCGCCCTGCTTATTTGCTTCAGAACTGCGTTTTGCTTCCTGATTCATAATTCACTCCTTAACGAGCGTTGGGGTAATGATTCGGAATACGGCTGACACGGTTTGACGGGATAATTTCCCTGTTTATTTTAATTAACTCTCTGCTGGCAACTGCATCGAACAACAGGTCGGACTGACCACAAAATCGGCTTCGGTCTTGGCACGGATTTCCTCCAGCGTGACGCCGGGCGCGATCTCGGTCAGCGTCAATACGCCGCCGATAAAGCGGAAGAACGCCAGTTCGGTGGCGATGGCGCTGACTTTTCCGGCAGCCGTCAGCGGCAGATCGCAACGCTTGAGAATCTTGGCACCACCGTCCTTGGTCGCATGTTCCATGGCGACGATCACGTTCTTCGCCCCGGTGACCAGATCCATCGCCCCGCCCATGCCCGGAACCATCTTGCCGGGCACCATCCAGTTGGCCAGATTGCCGTGCTGATCAACCTGCAGTCCGCCGAGCACGGTGACATCGACGTGCCCGCCACGAATGATGGCAAAGGACATCGCGCTGTCAAAAAATGCCGTTCCCGGAACCATGCCACACGGTTTGCCTCCGGCATTGACCAGATTGGGCAGCGGATCGCCGACCAGCGGTCCGAGGCCGAGAAACCCGTTTTCCGATTGCAGCGTAATATGCACGCCTTCCGGCAGATAGTTCGGGATCAGCGTCGGCAGGCCGATGCCGAGATTCACCACGTCGCCATCCTTCAGTTCTTGGGCGACACGGCTGGCAATGAGATTTTTGGCGTCCATTTCACTTCTCCCCGGAAAGAATGAGGGCATCAACCAGAATACCCGGGGTCATCACCAGTTCCGGATCGATCTCGCCGGCTTTGACGATTTCATCAACTTCGGCGACGACAAAATCAGCCGCCAGAGCCATCAGCGGGTTGAAGTTGCGCGCCGCGCGCTGATACGTCAGATTGCCTTTTTCATCTCCCCGGTAGGCCTTGAGAATCGCCAGGTCGGCACGTAGCGGCCGTTCAACGAGATATTCGATTCCGTCAAAGCTCAGCTTGGTCTTACCTTCCTCGACGATGGTGCCGACGCCGGTCGGCGTCAGCACGCCACCGAGGCCGGCCCCGCCGCAGCGAATACGTTCGGCCAGCGTGCCTTGGGGAACGAGTTCGACCTCAATTTCGCCGGCGATCATCTGACGACCGGTTTCGGCATTGGTGCCGATATGCGAGGCGATGACCTTCTTGACCCGTTTGTTGGAAATCAGGATACCGATTCCCGAATCCGGCCCGGCGGTATCGTTGCCGATGATGGTCAGATCCTTGACGCCGGAATCGAGAATTTCACGGACGATGCCGTCTGGGGTTCCGGCGGCCATGAAACCGCCGAACAAAATGCTCATCCCGTCTTTGAGCCGCGGGCGCAAATCAGCAAAACTGATTCGCTTGCAGGGAGTACTCATCGTTTTGCTCCTGAAGGTGGTAAACAATCGAGGAGACATACGCAGGATGCGTGCCTGTCACTGCCTTCACCCCAAAAACACTCACCGCAGGAGCATCAACATCCCCCCGCGCAAAAAAAGCCACGTCAACTGCGCAATTTCATTCACACTGAGCCACAGAATCTGCGCACTCCCCGTCGTCCAGATTGAACTCATGCAGCTTGTACAACAGAGCGCGGCGACTGATTCCAAGTTCGCTGGCAGTGCGCGAACGATTAGCCTTGTTTCTTTCCAACGCCTGGATGATCACCCGGGTCTCGAAGCCGCGCACCTGTTCCTTGAGCGATTTCTGCCCGGAATCATCGTCCATTGTGACCTGGCGACTGGCCTGAATGATCTGTGCCGGCAGGTCTTCGGCAAAAATACTGGTCCCCGTACTCATCACCACCGCCCGTTCGACGGCATTGGATAACTCGCGGACATTGCCCGGCCAGCCATAGCGCTGCAGGATGGCCAGCGCATGGTCGTCAAAACCATCGAGTTCGCGCCCGTGCTCGGCGGTGAATTTACGCAGGAAATGCGCGGCCAGCAGAGGAATGTCGCTGGGCCGATCACGCAAGGGCGGCACCGACAGATTGACGACATTTAGCCGGTAGTAGAGGTCACTGCGAAAGGTCCCGGCAGCGACCATTTCTTCAAGATTGCGATTGGTTGCGGCGACCAGGCGGACATCGACGCGCAACGTCTTGTCGCCGCCGACGCGCTCGAATTCGCGGTCCTGCAGCACACGCAGCAGCTTGACCTGCAACGAGAGCGGCAACTCACCGACTTCATCGAGAAACAGCGTGCCACCATCGGCGTGCTCGAAGCGACCGGTGCGCCGGCTTACAGCGCCGGTAAAAGCACCCTTTTCGTGACCGAAGAACTCGCTCTCCAGCAAGCCCTCGGGAATCGCCCCGCAATTGACCTTAACAAAGGCCCGCTGAGCGCGCGGACTGTTGTAGTGCAGCGACGCCGCCAGCAGTTCCTTGCCGACCCCGCTTTCGCCGCAAATCACTGCCGTCGCGTTGCTTCCGGCGATGCGTGCGACCGAATCGCACAGGGCCTGCATCGCCGGGTCACTGGTGATGATGCGATCAAAACGAAAGCTTTCTGACAACTCGTGCTGCAGCAGACCGATTTCACGGCGCATTTCGCGCATCTGGTAGGCGCGATTGACCAAGAGGCCGATCTCGGCCAGATCAAAGGGCTTGATGACAAAGTCAAACACCCCGTTCTTGATCGCCTGCACCGCCGTCTCCAGATCAGCGTAGGCGGTCATCAGGATCACCGCAGCCCCCGGGCGCAGCTCGAGCATCGCGCTCATCGCCTCGATCCCCGACAGGCCGGGCATGCGGATGTCCATCAGTACGATATCCGGCGACTGGCTACGGAACAGTGCCAGCCCTTCCTCACCATCCTTGGCCGTAGCGATCTGGAATCCCTCGCGCGCAAGAACCACCGCCAGCATGCGGCGAATGCTCTCGTCGTCGTCAACAATCAGTATCTGGTAATCCGCTTTCATGTTTCTTTCTTTTCCGGAGAGCCGGGAAGGTTCAGTGCGATGGAGCTGCCCTGACCCTCAATGCTCTCGATGTCGATAGTGCCGTGATGGCTGTCGACGATTCGACGAGCAATTGCCATGCCTAGTCCGGTGCCGGTCGGCTTGGTCGAGAAAAATGGATCGAAAATCCGTTCGCGCACCTCGGCAGGAATCCCGCAACCGGTATCGCTGACTTGGAGTCTGACCCCCCCGCCGCTGTGCTGGGCAGTGGAAATACGGATTTCTCCGGAGCCGCTGATCGACTGGATGGCATTGACCAGAATATTCAGCAACACCTGCTTGATCTGCCCGCGATCAATATCAACCCGCGGCAAGCCTTCTGCCAGACTCAGCTGGAAGGTGATACGCCGGTTGCTTTCGCTGTCGCGGGCCAGCAGCAGGGTTTCTTCGGCCAGACGGTTGATATCCGTCGGCGTGATATGCAGGGGTTGGGTACGCACCAGATCAAGCAACTCGGAAACAATCCGGTTCAGGCCATCGACCTCGCGGATGATGATGTCGCCGTACTCCTTCCATTCCTTGGGATCGGTCGAGCCTTGCAGATACTGAACAAACCCGCGGATCGAGGTCAGTGGTGTGCGCAACTCATGGGCAATACCGGCGGCCATCTCGCCGATCGCTGCCAGACGGTCAGCACGCGCCACCTGCTTCTGCAGCGCGAAGGTCTCACTGATGTCGCGAATGATCGCCACCACACCGAGTTGCTTGCCGCGACCATCAAAGAGCAGACTGGTACTGGCCAGAACCCGACGAGTACTGAAGGGCAAGGGATAGTCGACTTCCACGCCATGGTATTCCCGGCCGCTCTGCAGCGTATCGACAATCGGGCTGAAAAAATTAACGTCGGCACGAAACAGCGTCGGATAGGGCTTGCCAACGACTTCACCGGTCTGACACTGAAACAGGTCACAACCGGCCGGATTGATGTAGGTCACCGTATTGTCCGAATCAACGGTAATCACCGCATCCGAAAGACTGTCGAGTATGTTGTGATGCATCGAACGCGTTTCCAGCAGGGTACGCGCCAGATCGTTGATGGCATCGACAATCTCTCCGATTTCACCCTTGATCGGCGGTATCGGTTCGCGCAGGTCAAAACGCAGGCGCAACAGCCCCTGCTTGACCTTCTCCATGCTGCTGGTCAGTTGCGCGATGACGAAGATCACCACCGCGATGGCCAGAACAAAGCCGAGCAGGGTCATCCAATGCACCGCCAGACGCATGCTGCCAGTTTGCTGGTCGATCGCATCGAGCAGTTCGTTGGCCCAGATATAGCCGACCACGCGCTCGCCTTCGCGGACCGGCAGCATGGCGTTCATGATGTTGCCGCGCACCTGCCCGCCGCTCACCGTCATCGGCGAACCACTGTCCATTACCTTCCAGCCCGGGTGATCGGCGGGAATGGTCATCCCCACGGTCTTGTCGTAGTGCTCGCTGGGGCCATAGGTAATGATCGCATTGAGGCCGAGATGGAAATAACCGACGCCGACCTCCGGGAAAGCCTGGGCCACGCGATCGGTATAGTCGCGCAAGCGGCGGTTGAGAAAACGGATCTGCCCTTCCCGGTCACTCGCCGGCCCGGTGTACTCGGCGAGCAGGCCACCGTAGCCGCCACGCTCCTTCAGGTAGTCGGCGAGCATGCTGTTGATGCCCTGCAGATGCACCCGCTTTTCTTCGACGATGGCCTCGTGGCCGCGTAGTTTGAGCACGTAGCCGGTAGCAATGATCGGCAGGCCAACGACCGGCAAGAGGATCAGCATCAGCTGCATGCGCAGGGTCGACGGCCAGTAACGGCGGAGGAAGCGAAGCATGCCTTTTCCTGATTCAAATGAATTGATGCAGATACTACCTCAAGCCGATATACGCCGGCCACGAAGGAGCGGAACATAGTTGGGCTAGGGATCACAATCCATGGCGTCTATTTGGCCACCCTGTGGGACAATGCGGACTACGAACAGGACACGCCGCCATGCCCCAAAAAACCACCGAGAACAAACCCCTGCATCCGCGCAACAAGCACGGCGGCCGCTATGACTTCACGGTCCTGGTGGGCTGTTGCCCGGAACTGGCGGCGTTCGTGTCGCTCAATGCCTACGGCGACGAATCCATCGACTTTGCCCGACCAGAGGCTGTGCGGGCGCTTAACCGCGCCCTGCTGCGGCAAATGTACGGCATATCGGGATGGATTTTCCCGGACCAGTATTTGTGCCCACCGATCCCCGGCCGTGCCGACTATCTGCATTACCTCGCCGATTTGCTCGCCGAGAGTAACGGCGGCGTGGTTCCGCGCGGTCAAGCGATCCGCGTACTCGACGTCGGGGTCGGCGCCAATTGCATCTATCCGCTGATCGGGCATAGCGAATACGGCTGGCGCTTTGTCGGCAGCGACATTGACCGCAGCGCACTGCGTTGCGCCCAGACCATTGTCGATGCCAACAGCGGCCATCGCGACGCCATCGAACTGCGCCATCAAAGCTCGCGTTCGGCGGTATTCAAGGGGGTGCTGCACCCCGACGAGCTGTTTGATCTGACCATGAGTAATCCGCCGTTTCATGCCACCATGGACGACGCTACCGCCGGTACCGAACGCAAATGGCAAAACCTCGGCAAGTCGTCGCCCACGGACAAAGCGCCGGTACTCAATTTTGGCGGACAAAGCGCCGAACTATGCTGCGCCGGCGGCGAAGAGGGTTTCATCAGCCGCATGATCGCCGAGAGTGCACAGCTGCCGAATAACTGCTTGTGGTTCTCCACCCTGGTTTCACGAGCCACGACGCTTCCGGCGGTCTATCGCGCCCTGAAAAAGGCCGAGGTTCAGCAAAGCAAGACCATCGAGATGGCGCAGGGGCAGAAGAAGAGCCGCATCGTCGCCTGGACCTTCCTCAATGCGCGGCAACAGCAGGCCTGGAGAAACACTCACCGGGGTGAGTAGTTTTTGCTTTTTAGCACAACGATCAGCGACGATACCCGCAGCTTCACCGCTTTATTACGGATCTTCACCGCAGAAAACATATCACTTTAGCCATAGAAAATAGCGATTTTTGTTCATTCGCTGCTACAGTCGCCCCGCGTTTGCCGATTCATTCGAATTTGCAAACGCATTTTTTTTGTTTCTATGAGGGTGCTTCAATGACTAGTATGCAGAAACACGGCGATTTTATTGCACGTAAATCAGCCATTTCCCAAGGGGGTGGCGCAAACGCCATCAGCAAGCAGAAAGCCAGCGGCAAACTGACCGCTCGCGAGCGCATTTCCGCGCTCCTCGACGACGGCTCGTTCCATGAGACCGATATGTTCGTCGAACACAACTGCCATAACTTCGGCATGGGCGACAAAGCGCTCGCCGCCGATGGCGTGGTTACCGGAACCGGTACCGTCAATGGCCGCCCGGTCTGCATTTACGCACAGGATTTCACCGTCGCCGGCGGTTCGCTCGGCCTCATGCACGCCCGCAAGATCACCAAGGTCATGGACCACGCCATCACCCAGGGCATTCCGATCATCGGCATCAACGATTCCGGCGGCGCACGCATTCAGGAAGGCGTCAGTTCGCTAGCCGGTTATGGCGAGATCTTTTACCGCAACACGCTGGCCTCAGGCGTCGTCCCGCAAATTTCAGTGATCCTCGGGCCCTGCGCTGGCGGCGCCGTGTACTCGCCCGCACTGACCGACTTCGTTTTTGTCGTCGACCAGATTTCCAAGATGTTCATCACCGGCCCGGAAGTCGTCAAGTCAGTTCTCGGTGAAGAAATCACCATGGAAGACCTCGGTGGCGCCCGTGTCCAGGCAGAAATCGCCGGCAATGCCCACTTCTTCTCGCACAGCGAACTGGAATGCTTTGCCCAGATCCGCACGCTGATCAACTTCCTGCCGGACAATAACCGCATCAAGGCCGCGGGTATCGAGAAGAAGCAGCCCCAGGCCAAATACCAGATCGACGAACTGATTCCGGCCGACTCCAAGATCCCGTTTGACGTGCGTGACATCGTGCGGGCGCTGGTCGACGATTCCGATTTTTTCGAAGTGCAGGAATTCTTTGCGCCGAATGCGATCATCGGCTTCGCGCGCATCGAGGGTGAAACGGTCGGCATTATCGGCAATCAGGCGCTTTACCTGGCCGGCGTGCTCGACATCGACGCCTCGGACAAGATCGCCCGCTTCATCCGCTTTTGCGACGCGTTCAACATCCCCTTGCTGACCCTGATGGACATCCCAGGCTACCTGCCGGGCTCCGATCAGGAACACAACGGCGTCATCCGGCACGGCGCCAAGGTGCTTTACGCTTACTGCGAAGCCTCGGTTCCGAAGATCACGGTGATTCTACGCAAGGCCTACGGTGGCGGTTACATCGCCATGTGTTCGCATCACCTGCGCGCTGACTTTGTCTTTGCCTGGCCGTCGGCGGAAATCGCCGTGATGGGTCCGGAAGGCGCAGCCAACATCATCTTCCGCAGCGAAATCATGGCCGCCGAGAATCCTGACGAGATGCGTCAGATCAAGGTCAAGGAGTACACCGACAAGTTCTCCAACCCCTACGTCGCCGCCGCCAGTGGCTTTGTGGATAGCGTCATCACGCCGGCGGAAACCCGCGCGCAGATCGCCCACGCCTTGAAAGTCACACGCAACAAGGTCGAAGTGCGTCCGGCGCGCAAACACGGCAACCCGCCGTGCTGAGCGGAGAAATGACCATGAGCGAAAAGGAAAATTGGGCCTCGCTTGCCCTCGAAGCCGGCACCTACGAGACGCGACTGACGACCAAATTCATGCGGCGCAAGCCGTATGCCAAGGCCGATCCGCGCGTTATCAAGGCGCTGATTCCCGGCGTGGTCGCCGTACTCGATTGTGAAGTCGGTCAGCCAGTACGCCAGGGTGACACGCTGATGATTCTCGAGGCAATGAAGATGCTCAACCGCATCAAGGCGCCGCAGGACGGCAACATCAAGACCATCTGCGTTGCCGCCGGCGAGAAAATCAGCAAAGACCAAGTGCTGATCGAAATCGAGTAAAGCGCAGGCTTCAGAAACACGGCACCGGCTTGGGGCCCCCAACCGGTGCCATTGCCCCGAAACGCCGCCGCTCTAGCCACGGCGACACGGCGAACACGGCGAGAAAAAATGCTTTTGTCTATTTTCCATTCACCCATTGGGTGACGTGGAGATTCGCTTAAAACCCATGGTTTTCACCGTGTTCGCCGTGTCGCCGTGGTTAACTGTTTTTTCAGTTTATTTTGCCGCCCGCTTGCGAAGTTCAGTCACCTGCTCGGCGCCTATGCCCCAGTTGTCGGTATTGACCTCGTCAATCACTACCACCGTGGTCGCCGGATTCTTGTTCAGCACCTGTTGCAGCAGTTCGGTCACGCCTTTGATCAGCGCGGCCTTTTGCGCCTTGGTGACGCCTTCATCGGTAATCTTGATATTGACGTACGGCATGCCTCTCCCTTCATTGATCGAGCAAGCGCTCATAAACCTGTAAATCGTTCGCCGAGAAGCAGCAGAACACCACATTCTGAATCAGCGGATACTCCAGCAGGGCGGCACGGACCGTGGTCACCGCAATTTCTGCGGCAAGATCTATCGGGTAGCCATAAACCCCGGTACTGATACACGGGAAGGCCAGAGACGACACCCCATGCTCTGCGGCCAGTTTCAATGACTGTCGATAACACGACGCCAGCAACTCCGCTTCTCCGTGCATTCCGCCCTGCCATACGGGGCCGACAGTGTGAATAACGAAGCGCGCAGCCAGACCATAGCCGAGAGTCAGTTTCGCCGCTCCCGTCGAACACCCGCCCAAGCGTCGGCAGGCTTCCAGCAACTCGGGACCGGCCGCCCGGTGAATCGCCCCATCAACGCCTCCACCACCAAGCAGCGAAGCGTTCGCCGCATTGACGACGGCATCGACAGACAAAAGGGTAATGTCGCCCTGAAGGGCGATCAGCCTGGCAGGCATGCCCAGCGGCAAATACTACTTGATCACGCCGCACACCACGCGCGCACCGCCACCGCCCAAGGGTGCCGGATGATCAGCATGGTTGTCACCGCCAGCATGAAGCATCAGCGAGCGGCCAGCGACGTCGGAGAGTTTCAGACGCGGAGCCAGCACCGGCTGGTTAGCCTGTCCTTCGGCATCGACAAAAAGTGCCGGCAAGTCGCCGAGATGCCCTTCACCCCACGGTGTTCCGTGCTGCTTGCTGCCCTTGGGGTCAAAATGACCTCCGGCGGCCAGCGCCGGGACTTTTTTTCCGTTCTGTTCGGCTGGATCACAACTCGGGTTCTGGTGCACATGGAAGCCGTGCAAACCGGGTGTCAGCCCTTTCATCGCCGGTGTAAACACCAGGCCATAAGGGGATTCTGCAATGGACACCTGCCCGACCGCGCCTGCCGCCCCGTTTTCATCGGCCTTGAACATCGGCACGACCGTCTGTGCCAGAGCATTTCCGGCGATCAGCACGACGGAGAAAGCCATTAACTTCATTTTCATTGCATTTCCTTTCCTTGAGTTGAGAGCGCACTCGCATTGATCAGATTGATCGGTCGCGCAGCAATCCATGCTCAAATCAAGCGCCAGCCATCCAGCACCAGCTGCCTGAAGCCAAGAAAGCTACGGGTACGGATCACCACCGGGTTGTCCGAGGGGAAGCTGTTCGGCACAAAAACCGTCACGCCGCTGATGGTTTGCTTCGTATAGTCGGCAACTTGCCTGGGTTCGCCAAAATTGACTGCCGGGCAATCGGTCATGTCGAAGCAGCAACCCGAAACCTTGTAAGGAATATCAATGAAGAGCGACGAATTCTTCTCTTCCACATAGGCCAGTGCATCTTCTGAGAGGGTAATCATGGTTATCCATCCACAAAGTTTTTTCAACGTAAACAATGCCGCCCGATCCAGCAGGCCTTCGCAGCAAAGGGTCATTCTACGACAAGCGTTTAGGACAATAGTTCACCCGTCAGTCGCTGTGTTCCCACCGCGACAGATCTTTGGGAATGCCGAGTTTTTTCAGGTCAATGCCACCCGGCACTTCAAACACATGGCCCACCGACAAATCAAAAGCCGCTTGTTCCGGCGTGGCGTAGCTGCCCAGAAGCTCTTCCTGAAACAGGGTATGCCAGCGCCCGGAATCGGGAATGATGGAAAAATCGCCAGCTTCGCATCGATAGACAAACATGACCGTCCTCCTGTCAAACGCGTTGATCGGACTCTGTGCACGCTAAGTTTCGACCCTTTACCGATCGAATAGTTTGCTTATCCTCAAATAAACCCCATGCTCCGAATGGATAAGCAACAGATTCTCAGTCATCCGCCAGCAAACTGATCTTATTGGCCCACTCGAGAGCTTCATTGGCACTGCGCAGAATCAGCAAGGCATCGACACCGCACTTCGTCGCCCTGGCTTCAATATTTTCCGGCGACAGGCCTTCGATAGCAATGGCCAACTCCAGCGCGTCGCGCAAGTTCCCGGACTCTCCAAGCAACGCCTGCTGGACGGGCTCCGACGGCTTGGCCTGCTGCAGCACGACGCTCATGGCTTGCCCCATCAAAAGATCGAGCAGGGAAAACAGTCCGAGGATAAAAAGCTGGTCCTTGTTCGTCGAAAACGCCCCCTGTCCGGACAGACTTTCAAGAAAATAAGCGCGCGCCAGCGCCTGTTCGGTCAGCACCCGGTCACGATATCCGGGCGCATGGATATCGAACAGAAAAAGCGACAGCCAGCGAAAAAACTGATCACGGCCGAGAACAATCAATCCCCGTTCAATCGACGTCACCGGCATCTGCAAGCCCATCACCGGCGAGTTCAAATAACGCAGCAGTTTGAAGGTCAGCACCGGGTCTAGCTTCATCTTTTCAGCGATTTGCTTGAACTCGGCGCCACTACGCAGCATGTTAAGCAGTTCAATCACGTTCAGCCGATTGGTACTGCGCTTCGGCGGCAGCCAGTTCTCGCGGCTATTCACAAAACTGCCGAGAAAGTAATCGAAGCTGCCTTGAAAAATCAGCCGGAATTCATCGTAGGAGGCAATGCCCGCCCCCATCAGTTTCAAGCCGGGCAAAGCCGCCGGCCTCGCCTCAAGCAATGGTCGCAGGAGCGATTTGATCTGCGCACTATCGAGCCCCGCCGTCTCAAACTGAACATAATCGGCACACGCCGCCAGCTCGAGTAAGTCCGGAGTGAGTTGCGAGGGATCTTGCTGCAAATACCAGGCGCAGGAAAAACCCTTTTCGCGCAACGCTGCCAGTTTGGGCTTGAGCGTCTCCAGGTCAAGCGCATGGCACGTCGGCGAAAACACCAGGACCGTGTTCCTGGCCGGCAATTGCGCAATCCTCGGGTTGTCCAGCGAGCCCGGCGACAGGCGGACAAAGGCCAGACGTGAACCAAGCAAAGCGTCACCACCCAATGACGACAGGCTGTGCAACAAGGCGTCGTCATACGCCTTGTGCAGGGCCTCTGTGTCATCGCCGGCTTGCAGACGCATCTGAACATGCTCCGGCAGTATGAACTCGTAGCCGGCAATCCGCTCATCACGGCCGATCACCGGTTCGCGACAGACAAAGGAATGCTCTTGCGGAGAATCCGCCGCGCGTGCTTCAGCGCTATTCACTTCTGGCAGCAGATGATCAATTCCCCCGGATTGTTGCTCGATCTTGGGAAGCGGATTGGTCTGCGGTGCGCCGTCCCTTGGCACACCCTTGCCCAGCAAGCGGCGGATGAAGTCAAACATGATGCCCTCGATGCTTCGTAAGGTGGTTTTTATTGCTACTGTCGCTCATTCTAACGTCGATTTTGTCGCATCGTTCCCTAGCCTCAAGTACAGAAAACCCAACATGCCGCTGGCCAACGAAGCCCAGAGAATGGCCATTTTCGCGGCATTGACGGTTTCCGGCAGGCCGGAGAAAGCCAGACCGGTAATGAAAATCGACATGGTAAAGCCAATACCGCCGAGCATGGCCGCTCCGGCCATGTGCCCCCATTTCACTCCGACGGGCAAGCGGCAAATACCCAAAGCCGTGGCCAGCAGGCACAAGCCCATAACCCCCAACGGCTTGCCCAGAACCAGTCCGGCGACAATACCCAGGCTGTTCGGGCTGAGCAGATCCTGCACCCAGCCGTCGCCAATCACAATGCCGGTGTTGGCCAGGGCAAATATCGGCAGGACGATGAAGGCCACGGGGTTATGCAGAACATTTTCCAGCCGATGTGAGGGCGAGTCGATGTCCTCTCGCCCAGAAAAAGGAATGGCAAAAGCCAGCAACACCCCGGCTATCGTCGCATGCACGCCCGATTTGAGAACCAACACCCACATCACCGCACCGCCCAGCAGGTAAGGCAGCAGCGACATCACGCGAAAAACCCGATTGAGCACCAGCAACAACGCCCACACGCCGAGCGCTGCAAAAAGATACGCCATTGAAAGCTGCGCGGTGTAGAAAGTGGCAATGATGACGATGGCCCCGAGATCGTCGATCACCGCATAGGCAACGACAAATACCTTCAATGCCAGAGGGATACGCTGAGCAAGAAGCGCCAGAACCCCCAGTGCGAAAGCAATGTCGGTGGCCATCGGAATACCGAAACCGGACTGTGTCGGCAAGCCGACATTGAACGCCAGGTGGATCAGCGCTGGCACGGCCATCCCACCGATTGCGGCAACGATGGGTAACAATGCGTTGCGGAAATCCGACAACTCGCCGACATAGAGTTCGCGCTCCAGCTCGAGTCCGATCAGCAGGAAGAAGATGGCCATCAAGCCATCATTGATCCAGTGCTCGAGGCTCAAAGGCCCTACACGCTCCTGCCAGAAATTCAAATAAGAGCTACCCACAGCCGAATTAGCCAGGGCCATTGAAAGGGCGACACAGAACACCAGCAAGAGCGCCCCGGCCTGCTCGGAAGCGACAAAACGGTTGAAGGTTTGAAAAAGTTTTTTATTCACCATGGATATGTATTTCGTGTTCAGCTCTCAGTATTCGACGGCCTTCAGGGATCGTTCCGGGGGCGGCCCCCTCATCGGGCACCATTTCGTTTCAGCCCGGTTACGGCAACGCTTTCCCGAGCTCTTCGAGCAAAGCGTCACTCAAGGCATGGAGCTCTGGTAAGCGCCCCTCGACCTCGGACGACCTTCCCCGCTCATGCCACGCACACAGGTCCAGTGCCAAGGCATGGACTTGCTGGTGCAGTTTATCGACGGTCTGATAGGTACCCATACTGTCCCTAGCGTCATGATCCAGCCACTGACCGAAGCGGCATTTATGCAGATCCATGGCTGGCGGCTTGCCACCGCCGGTCTTTAGGTGTGCATCGAGTACGCTCAACCAGGCACGGTGATCAGTACGGGCAAAAAGTACCGGCAGCTCTGTTCTTGCCACAGGAAGCCTATCTTTCCACGCTGGATCAGTAGTCCAGCGCTTGGCCCAGGCAGGGAAATCAGCGGCCGGCATGGGGCGCGCGATGCCGTAGCCCTGTCCGCGCTCGCACCCGAGTTGCAATAACAGGGTACCGTGCTCGATGGTTTCGACGCCCTCGGCGATCACTTCCCGACGGAAAGCGGCAGCCAGACTGATCACCCCTTCGAGGATGGTCAGATCGTCCGAGTCATTGAGCATGTCGCGCACAAAGCTCTGATCGATCTTGAGCTGGTTGACCGCCAGGCTTTTGAGATAGGTCAGCGAGGAATACCCGGTGCCGAAATCATCGAGAGAAAAGCGCACGCCGATTTGTTTACAGACGTCGATAATTTTCGACACCCGTGCCAGGTCATCGAGGGCATTGGTTTCCAAAACTTCCAGCTCGAGATCACCGGGCCGGATGGCCGGATGCGCATCGAGCAACTGACTCAGACCAAGAACAAAATCCCGCTGTTGCAACTGGTTGGCGCTGACATTGACACTGATCGGGATATCCAGCCCCTCGACCCGCCACAGTTCCATCTGAGTCAGCGCCGTCTCGATTACCCAGTCGCCGATCTTGACGTCGAGGGGATGGTTCTCGACATCCGGCAAAAAGAGCGCTGGCGACAGCAGCCCGCGCTCCGGGTGCTGCCAGCGAATCAGGGCTTCGGCACCAATGATCTGCCCCGTTCGCATGTTGACCTTGGGCTGGTAATACAGGACAAACTCCCTGGCCGCCAGGGCGCTACGGATAGCCTCCAGATTTTCATTACGCCCACGAGCATTCCGATCCTGCGCCGCGTCAAAGATGTGGCAGCGATTCCGGCCCGAGAGCTTGGCCTGATACATGGCCTGATCGGCCTGACGCAGCAGCTGATCGGCGTCGGTTTCCTCAGCCTGTGGATAAAGCGTGACCCCCAGGCTGGCCGATACCTGCAGCGCCTGCCCGTCAACACTGACCTTCTGTGCCGCGGCTTCGAGCAGGCGGCTGAGCATCGGTACACAGGTCGATATATCCTCCACATCCGAGAGTACCGCGACAAACTCGTCACCACCCAGGCGGGCGAAGGTATCGCTCTCACGCAGCGTCTGCTTCATTGCGCTCGACAAGGCAATCAGGAGGTGGTCGCCGGTCTTGTGCCCGTAGGTATCGTTGACCTCCTTGAAACCATCGAGATCCAGATAGGCCACAGCCATCGACTTTCCGCGCCGCTGCGCCTGCACCATGGCCTGCCGCATCCGGTCGGCAAGCAGCACGCGGTTCGGCAATCCCGTCAGCACATCGTAGTGCGCCATGTGTTCGAGCTGTTTTTCATGTGCCTTCATCGGCGAAATGTCGGTAAACAAGGCGACATAATGCTGAGCTACCCCGTGCTCATCAGCGACCGCGCTGATGGTCAGCATTTCCGGATACACCTCGCCACTCTTGCGGCGGTTCCAGATTTCCCCGGTCCAATTGCCTTTCTCCAGTAAATCACGCCACATCGCCGCGTAGAACTCCGGCGGGTGATGTTCGGATTTGAGCACCCGGGGATTGCTGCCGATCGCTTCTTCGCGGCTGTATCCGGTGATCCGGGTAAATGAGTCATTAACGTCGACGATCGTCCCATCAGCCGCCGTAATCGTGATGCCTTCACGGGCATGGGTGAATACGCTGGCCGCCAGCTGCAACTTCTTTTCAGCCTCCTTGCGTACAGATATATCGGCGATAACACCAACCAGACCGAGTTTCACGCCATCCGCATCAAGCAGCTTGCGCCCGGTCAGATGCCCCCAGAATTCAGTGAGGTCAGCGCGCCAGTACAGACGGTCAAGATCGACGGACTGCACCTCGCTGGAGAGCAGTTGCAACATCCGCTGCCGACCGGTTTCACGCTCGGACGGATGAATCAATTCGACGTATTCGATGCCGACCAGCACATCTAGGGACAAAGCAAACATTTCAGCCATGCGCTGATTCGCCTGGGTAATTCTACCCTGCTGATCAACCAGGAAAATCGCCACGCTAGAGGTGTCCATGACCTGCCGGAGAAAGGCTTCGCGTTGCCTCAGCGTTTCCAGAAGATCATTGAAACCGGCGATGACCTGACCGATTTCGTCATCACGTACGACGGGCAACGGCCGCGCTGTTTGACTGGCATCCGACATTTTCGCCAGGATATTGGCCGTAGACAGCAGCGGGTAGAGTTGATATTTCAGCATCCACCAGATCAGCAAACCGGCCAGCAGGGTCAAGACAATCGCTGCTACCAGCATCCGCTTCTGCATGTCACGGATCGGGGCAAAAGCTTCAGCGGTGGGCATCGTAATGGTCACATACCAGCCGGTGACCGGAATGCCTCGGGCCGAGGCCAGCACTTCTATACCCTGCGGACTGACAGTCACGCCAGAGCCCTCATAACCAGAAATGAAACGGTCGATCAAGGGAATCTGGCCTGGCGCCGGAAGCACCTCCATGACCCGGCGTTTGTCCGTCGCCGTAGCAACCAGCCTTATTTGCGGGACAACCAGCAGGACGCCCCCAGTCTTGCCGTATTGATTTTCTGTCACTTCGTCGAGAAAATTCTTGTGCGCCAGATTGACCACTCCGGACAGCACACCGATCATCTGACCCTGAGCACCATGAATCGGTACGGCGACAACGATCACTGGCGTCAGCGACACCCGGCCCATGATCGGTTGGCTAATTGCCACTTTCCCGTCCTTGAGGACAGCGGCCAGATAATCCCGGTCGCTGTAATTGATGCCAATTCGGTCTTTCCGAGGCGGTGTGGAAGCGATCGCCACGCCATTCAACCCGGTCACGAAAACGCCCCCGTTAAACTCGGGAAAAAGCTCCCGGCGCTGTTCAAGAAAAACCTGCAGCGCAACTGGTCCCTTGCGCATGGCCTCGGGAGACAGGCGCGCCACTTCCTTGAGCACCTCGATCCGACCTTCCAGCTCGCGATTGATCTGTGAGGCCACCAGCGAAGCCGTTGAGAACTGCTGTTCACCCAGCAGTCGCTCCATGTCCTGGCGCAGCATCTGCGACACATAGAAGGCCAGCGACCAGATGCCGAGCAGGAAAATAGCCAGCGCTGCGAGCGTGATCCGTGTCTTAAGGGAGTGCCAAGGTGAAACAGAGCCGACCATGAAACGCTTCTCTCGAAATGTATTCTCTAAAAACCAAACGACGGAGGGCAACTACTCGCCTCAAGTCGATGTAAGGCGCCCACCTAAACCAGATGACCAACAACCAGCCTCAGCAACAGAATACTCTAATGTTTTTTCTTGCGCTCTCTTCTCGATCTATCCGGGATAAATTAACCCCTCGCAACGGCGTGCATTCGCTGAGGACGCGGATCATTCTGGCAAGAAAAAGGCACCGCCAAAGCGATGCCTTGGGACTACGCTTAAAACGATCAGTAACCCGCGCCCTTGATCGCCTTGAGACCCTTGTAAACAGCCTTGGTTCCGAGCTGTTCCTCGATGCGGATCAGCTGGTTGTACTTGCAGATGCGGTCAGTGCGCGACAACGATCCGGTCTTGATCTGCCCGGCGCCGGTCCCGACGGCGAGATCGGCAATGAACGAATCTTCCGTCTCGCCCGAACGGTGCGACGAAATCACGCCATAGCCGGCTTTCTGGGCCATCTTGATCGCATCGAGCGTTTCGGTGACAGTACCAATCTGATTGACCTTGATCAGGATGGCATTGGCCGCGCCCATGTCGATGCCCTTCTTCAGGCGGGTCGGGTTGGTCACGAAGAAATCATCACCGACGATCTGGACTTTCTTGCCCAGCGCCTGGGTCAGCTTGACGTAACCCTCCCAGTCGCTCTGATCAAGACCGTCCTCGATGGAGACGATCGGGTACTTTTTGCACCACTCGGCGTACTTGGCAATCATGTCGTCGGAATTGAACAGCTTGTCCGGATTCGATTTCCAGAACTTGTAGCCCTTGCGCCCGCCTTCGTCGAACAGTTCGGAAGAGGCACAATCCAGGGCAATGGCAATCTGCTTGCCGGCCTTGTAACCTGCTGCGGCGATGGCCTGCATGATGACTTCGAGCGCTTCGTCGTTCGACAGGTTCGGCGCGAAGCCGCCTTCGTCACCCACAGCAGTAATGTGCTTGCCCTGCTTGAGAATGGTCTTGAGCGCATGGAAGACTTCGGTGATCCAGCGCAGGCCTTCCGAGAAAGTCTTGGCGCCGACCGGCATGATCATGAATTCCTGAAAGTCGATCAGGTTATCCGCATGGTGACCGCCATTAATGATGTTGGCCATCGGCGTCGGCAACACAAAATCCTTGTTCTTGTGGATCTTGCCGATGTATTTCCACAGCGGCATCTTGCTCACGTTGGCGCCGGCCAGCGTGATCGCCATCGAGGCGCCGAGCAGTGCGTTGGCGCCGAGCTTGGACTTGTTGGGGGTACCGTCGAGGGCAATCATCGCTGCATCCAGTTCGCGCTGGTCGAGCGGACTCTTGCCTTTGAGCAGCTTGGCGATCGGGCCGTTGACTGCGGCCACCGCTTTGAGCACGCCCTTGCCGAGATAGACCCTCTTGTTACCGTCGCGCAGTTCGCAGGCTTCGAATTCGCCGGTGGAAGCCCCGGAAGGAACAGCGGAGCGGGCCAGAAAGCCATTGCTGAGCAGGATATCGACTTCAACGGTCGGGTTGCCGCGCGAGTCGAGAATCTGCCGACCCAGGACCTTGGCAATCTTGACCAGGGGAGCGGTAGCGACTTTTTTGGCAACGACAACTTTCTTGGCCGGCGCGGATTTTTTGGCGACCGCCGTGACCTTCTTTACGGCACTGGCCTTTTTGGCCGGTGCGGCGGTTTTTGCAGGGGCAGCTTTCTTGGTGGAGGCGACTTTCACGACTTTGACGACTTTGGCCATTTTGGATTCCAATGCAGTAGTTGATCAAAAAGCGCTGTGCGAACACATTCATTCAGTATATCTAACTGGGCACTCAATATCCAAGCCTGACGCTGCTCGGCGAAACGCCCGCTATTCATCTGCCGCAACATTGGCCGGATCTTCGAGATCCGGATTGATCACACCAAAATGCGCCGGAATCCGGGCGTACATAATCCGTATTTTTTCCTCATGGATAAGTGCCAGCAATTGCTTCGCCTCGTCTTCGCTGACGATGAACTCAACCTCGACGCCAGTTGTTCCCGCCAGTTCGAAGAACTTGTCTTCACGCAGGGTATGGTGCCGTCCAAAACCACCGATCGAGCGAAACGCTGACCCGCCGCGTATGCCGAGTGAATTAGCTTTGGCCAGCAACCATTTCCACAGGAGAACACGATGGTGTTTTTGTCGCTCTTCCAGATAGAACCTGAGAAACGTTCCTTCCATGCTGGCCTCCATTATCAAGCGTTTTCGCCAAGAAACATTCTCAGCACATAAATCGTTCCAATACCGGCAAAGGTCATGAATACCGACCCGGCGACATGCACGGTCACCGCACTGAGGGCCCAGGCAAGCTGGCCTTCCTCGATCAGCGCGGTGATCTCGGCGGAGAAGGTCGAAAAAGTGGTTAGTCCGCCACAAAAACCGGTGATGATCAGCAAACGCCATTCCGGAGATATCGCAGGAAAGGTGGCGAAAAAGGCGATGCTCAGACCAACAATATAGGCTCCGAACAGATTCGCTGCCAAGGTGCCCGGCGGAATGGTCGGAAAGAAACTGTTGAGCTTGTCACCCAGTTGCCAGCGCAACAGGGCTCCGAGCGCAGAACCGATGGCAATAGCCAGAATTGATTTCCACATGGTTTAACTCACTTTAGCGAAGCCGAAGCCGCGGTTGCCGCCCTGAAGCCTTCGGCGATGTCCGCCGCCACACGTTGCAGGCCCAAACGGTGTGCCTCAATCAGCGTGGTGGTGAAGGTATTTGACGTACCCGACTTCTGGAACTCCTGACGCAGCGTCGTTCGCCCGCTGCGGATCGTCGCCTGCCGGGACGACAAGACCCAGACCACATCGACATCGACGCCCACTCCTTCGCTAGCCTCCAGACGCTGCACATCAAGCAGCAGACGATAGTCCGGCGCCAGCGCCTGAATATCCGCAGGCAAGGCGACCACGCCGGACGAATTGAGCAGCTGCCCGAGGTCCTCGGCAATCAGCCGCGGAATCTCGCGGCGCAGCGGTTCGGCCCAACGCTGGTGCTCAAGCAGACGCACCTGTCGCCCGCCCGAGAGCACCACCAGCTGCGGACGATCAATCAGATCCGGCAGGTTGATCGGCATGACCGCCAGCTTGGGTGATTCCTTGCTCGCGCTCGGCGTGGCGAGCGCCGCACTGGCCTCGCGCAGCGAATAAAACGTCGAAGACGGCGTCGATCCACAGGCGCCGAGCACGCCCAGCAGCATGAGCAGGACAGTCGTTTTAATGGTCATCATTCTTCATTCTCTTTCTTGCCGCGAATCAGCACTTCCGGTTGACGTTCCAGCAGATCCGTCAGCTGCCGCAAGGATGCCGCCGCACGCCGGGCCTCGCGCAAGGTTTCACGCAGATCCTGCTGCAGGGGCGAATCGCTGGTCAGCAAATTATCCGCTGTTTTCAGCGTTTGCCGGGCATCACGCAAAGTGCTGGTCAATTCCGGTACCAGCTCGGCATCCAGCCGCTTGACCAGGGTATCGGCGTTCTCCAGCGTGTGCGCCAGGGACTTGCTGATCTCGCCCAGATTCTTTTGCAGTGTATCCAGACTGCCTGGCATGGTCGGCAGCACAGGAACCGGTCGATTCCATTCGATCTTGCCGGGTTTTGCCGCGCGGAAAAAATCCAGCGCCACATAACTCTGGCCAGTGACCAGACTGCCCGAGCGCAACTGCGCCCGGAAGCCCCGAGCCACCATGCCGTCAATCAGCTCCCGCCGGTTCGGTGGTTTTATGGCTGCACCCGATTTTGAACGCATCCGCCGCAGCACGCGATCCGGATACAAGGCCACATCGACCGCCACATTGAATTCGTAGCTATCCCGATCGAATTCGAGGTTGATGCGCGTCACCTCACCGACAACGACCCCGCGAAAATCGAGGGGGGCACCGACGGAGAGTCCTCTGACCGATTCCTGAAAAACCAGAACAAAGTTTTCTTGCTGACCTTCCGGGTTGAGCATCGCCGCAGTACGGTTGGGACTCAGGACAAAACTCGTCAGCGCCGGGGCCGCCGTCTTTCCTTCTTCGTAGCCCGGATCGGCAAAGGCAATGCCGCCCACCGCGATACTCACCAGCGATTGTGTCTCGACCCGGAAGCCACTCGAATCCATCGTAATATCGACGCCACTGGCATGCCAGAAGCGCGACTCCGCCGTCACGAAACGGTCGTAGGGAGCATCAACGAAAACATGCACATCAACCCGGCTACCGTCATTGGCCATTTCGTAGGAAACTACCCGCCCGACCTGAATGCGCCGGAAAAATACCGGCGTCCCCAGACTGATCGAACCCATGTTATCGGCCACCAGAATGAACTCCCGTCCGGGCAGGTCGCTGGTCACGGCCGGAGGATTGTCCAGCCCTTCGAAATGCCGTCTCGCCTCGGGCGACTTGCCCGGATCGATACCGATATAGGAACCGGATAGCATGGTCGTCAGCCCCGATATCCCACCCGCGGTGATGCGCGGCCGCACCACCCAGAAACGCGTATCGTCAACCAGCAGGTCTTCCGCCTGACGCAGCAGTTGCGCCGTCACCAGTACGGTCGCCCGGTCCTTGCTCAGGGCAATGGTTTTCACCGTGCCGATTTCCACATCCTTGATCTTGATTTTGGTCTTACCGGCCTCCAGCCCCTCGGCAGAAAGAAAGCTCAGGGTGATTTCCGGCCCGCGCTCAATCACTGCCTTGACCGCCAAACCCAGTCCGATCAGTGCCGCGATGAGCGGAATGATCCACACCAGCGTCAGGTTAAAGCGCGATCGCTGGCGCACCTGCGGCTCAGGCAGACTGGCCGCACCCGGCATGGTTTTTTCTCTTTCGCTCACTGATCGCTCCGTTCCAGCTCGTTTGTTTTCATCGCATCCCACAGCAGTCGGGAATCAAAACTCATCGCCGCCACCATGCTCAACACCACCACCGCGCCAAATGCCATCACCCCCGACCCGGGCAGAATGCTCGCCAGCGACTGTGCCTGCACCAGGGCAACCAGCAAGGTAACCACATAGACATCGAGCATCGACCAGCGCCCGACCAGCTCGAGCAAGCGATAGAGCTGGGTGCGCTGGCGTGGCCGCCAGTGTGCTCCTGTCTTTACGCTAACGACAAGCAGGGTCAGCGAAATCAACTTGAGCAGCGGCACCGTAATACTGGCCAAAAACACCACACTCGCCAAGACCCAGGAACCGGAGGTCCATAGAAAAACCACCCCGCTCATGATAGTGTCCTGCTGCACTCCGAACATCGAGCGTGTCTCCATCACCGGCAGGATATTGGCCGGAATATAAAGGGCGAAGGCCGCAATCAGCAGTGCCAGGGTGCGGTTGATGCTGTCCGGCTTGCGCAGATGCAAACTCGCCCCACAGCGCGGACAGTGGGAATGTCCGGACAACGGGGTCAATAGCTCGCAGGCATGACAGAGGGCCAGACCCTGCTGGGCCGCCGTCAGCGCTTCAGCCGCAATGGACTCATTGACCGGCATAGCCCCTCCAGTCATTTCCGTTCATTTCCGCTCATTTCCGTTCATTTCCGTTCATTTCCACTTTCTTCCCAGGCTTGCCACAGGGCGCGCGCATCAAAGGCCGCCGCAATCGCCGTCATGACCAGCATCAGCGCAGCCATGGCCCAGATCCCGATGCCTGGAATCACCTCGGCAAAGTGCGCCAGTTTGACCAGCGAGACCAGCACGCCGAGCATGAACACCTCGACCATCCCCCACGGATGGACGCTGCGCAAAGCCAGGAATACCGGAGCGAAACCCGGCGGGCGCTGGCCAAAATTCAAGGGCAGATACAACCAGAAAAAAGCCATCAATTCAAGCACTGGAGCAACGACCGTGGTTATCCCCACCAGCACGGCCAGTGCAGGCATTCCCTCGTCCCACAAATGGAAGGCCGCACTGACCAATGTGGCATCGACCCGGTGCCCCTTAATATTCAGGCCGAGGATAGGAAACACATTGGTCATCAGGAAAAGGATGGCTGCGGCCAGCGTCAGGGCCAGGACGGTCTCGATGCGCCCGCTGCCGCCGCGGTATAGCACGCATCCGCAGCGCGGACAGCACGCCGTCGCGCCACGCTCGGCGAGAGGTTTTTCGACCAGCAGCAAGTCACAGCCATGACACGCAATCAGCGCCCCTTGCTGGTCGGCCTCGACGAATGCCGCAGCTCCGCTCACGAAAAGGCTTCCTCACGTAATTCGCGGCGCAGGATCTTGCCGACGTTGGTTTTCGGCAAGCTCGTGCGAAACTCGATCTGACTCGGCACTTTGTAGGCGGTCAGGTACTCGCGGCAGAAGGCGACCAGTTGTTCGGCGGTCAACGATGAATCTTTCTTGACGACAAAGATCTTCACTGCTTCCCCGCTCTTTTCGTCAGGGACACCGATGGCCGCGGCCTCAAGCACACCGGGGTGCATGGCCAGAACGTCCTCGACTTCGTTCGGATAAACGTTGAAACCGGAAACCAGAATCATGTCCTTCTTGCGATCAACGATGCGCAAAAATCCCTTGTTGTCCATCACCGCAATATCGCCCGTGCGCAGAAAACCATCGGGCATCAGTACGTTGGCCGTCTCTTCCGGCTGCCGGTAGTAGCCCTTCATCACCTGCGGGCCACGGATGCACAGTTCGCCCCGCTCGCCGAGAGGAACATCGTCGCCATTGTCGTTGCGAATTACCGCCTCGGTCGACGAAATCGGCAAACCAATCGAGCCATTATATTCAGCCATGTTGATCGGGTTGATGGTCGCTGCGGGTGAAGCCTCGGTCAGACCATAGGCCTCGATCAATGGTTTTCCGGTGACCATTTTCCAGCGCTCGGCGACACCCTTCTGGACGGCCGCACCACCGCCCAGTGTGACCTTGACCCGGCTGAAATCGAGCGCGGAAAATTCGGCGTTGTGGAGCAGGGCATTGAACAGGGTATTCACCCCGGTCAGAATGGTAAATGGATATTTGGCCAGTTCGGCGGCAAAACCGGGAATGTCTCGCGGGTTGGTGATCAGCAGATTGTTCGCACCCACCTTGAGGAACAGAAAGCAGTTCGCCGTCAGGGCAAAGATGTGATACAGCGGCAGCGCAGTGACCACCAACTCACCGTCGCTGGCCACAACCGATTGCACCCACGCATGAGCCTGCAAAGTGTTGGCCAGAACGTTGCGGTGCGTCAGCATGGCGCCCTTGGATAGTCCCGTGGTCCCGCCTGTGTATTGCAGGAAGGCGATGTCCTCCTGAACAACCTCGACCGCCCTGAATTCTGCGCCATGGCCCTGCGCGATAACGCGCTTGAAACCGACGGCGGCGCTGAGCTTCCAGCCCGGCACCTTGTTCCTGAGGAACTTGACGACAAAATTAACGATACTGCCTTTGGGAAAACCCAGCATATCGCCCAGACGCGCAATCACCACGTGCTTGATCGAAGTCGCGTCAATCGCTTTTTCCAGCGTATGGGCAAAGTTTTCGAGAATGACGATGGTTTGCGCGCCGGAATCCCTGAGTTGCTGTTTCAGTTCGGAAGCGGTAAACAGCGGGTTGCAATTGACCACCACATAGCCGCCGCGCAAAGCCCCGAGCATGCACACCGGATACTGCAGGAGATTGGGCATCATCAGCGCGATGCGTTCGCCCTTGGGCAACTTGAGGACAGTCTGAAGATAAGCGGCGAAGTCTCGCGACAAGGTATCAAGTTCGCCATAGGTGATCTGCGCCCCCATACACATGAACGCCGGGCGGTCACGGTACTCGGAAACACTCTTTTCAAACATCTCCCCGAGCGACTGGAATTGATCCAGATCGACTTCGGCAGGAACACCCTGCTCGTAGCTTTGTAGCCAAATCTTATCCACCCAACCCCCCAACGAAACGCTGTTTTTCTTATAAGAAGCGGTCCATCTACCCTCCGACGGATAGTATTCCATCTGACCGGGTTGCGAAAGCAAGTAAGCCCTGAACAGCAATGAGCCTAGAAAAAGCAGTTGAACCACGAAGAGCACGAAGAAAGACTTGAGTTCATGCTGTTGTCTTGGTGAACTTAACAGCTGTGCAAGTAAGGTCTTACGACTTATTGCTTCTCTTCGCGCCCTTCGTGTTCTTCGTGGTTAAGTAATGTTTTTGCTCACCTCAACCACTGTCGCATCGGCAAACACCAGCGCACCGCGCACCGGGCGTCCGGGAAATACGCTGGCCACGGTCTGACAGTAGTCGGAAATCTGGGCACGATACTCGTCCAGGCGTTCCGTGGCGCCACCCGAGCTCTTGTAATCGAGCACCCAGAACCCCTCGGCGAATTCGACCAGCCGGTCGATGCGTTGCAAACGACCATCACCGCTAGTCAAATCGACTTCGTTCCAGGCCCGCAGGTATTGCCGGTGATCGAAAAAGCGTTGCAGGGCCGGCGCCGACAACAGGCGTTCGGCGATCGGCAGTACGCGACTGACCTCGTGCTCGTCAAAACCCAATGCTTTCCACCCGCCGTCGGCCATGTTGCCCCGGCTACGCCGATCAAGCACGGCATGCAGCAGAATGCCGAAACGCTCCGCGGCATCGGGTGGAAGACGGCGCTCGCCGATAGGTGGCAAAAGCGCATTCGCGACGGTGTCGGCTGTCCTTGGTTTCACCGACGAAGACGGTTCCCCTCGCGGCAACTCACTCCCATAGGCTAATCCGCCGCCGAGCTTCTCCAATGCTGCCTCGAGCAGGCGATACGGCGTATTGCCTTTTTCCCTGGCATTTTCGCAGCCACTGGCGATAAACACCTGTCTTGCCCGGGTGATCGCCACGTAGAGCAGATTCAGTTCCTCGCGCTTGGCGGCGACACTCTCCGCATCAAACAAGGGTTGCCGTGCCCGGCCTCGCTCCTCTTTGAGACCGAAAAATGAAAAGTGCTGCGGCGCCGTGGCTTCCGGGGGCCAATCGACAAGAACATCCCAGGCATCAGCAGCGCGCGGCGAGGCATTGGCGCCAAGCAACCAGACGATGGGCGCTTCGAGCCCTTTGGCGCCGTGGATGGTCAGAATCCGTACCCGCCCGGCATCGGCGTTAAGGGTTTCGATCTCGCCTTCATCGGGCGCGTCATTGGCATCAACGCCACGCAAATCGCGTAATTCGTCGATAAAGCGCGGCAGACTCGGGTAGCGTCCGCCGTCAAGGTCCAGCGCGAGCAGCAACAGGGCGCGCAGGTTGGCCTCGACGCTCGCCGCTGCGGCTTCCGGCACTGCCAGTCGATAACGGGCCAGCACTTCCCCTTGATCGAAGATACGGTCAAGCAGGTCGTGTGCCGGCAAGCGATCCGCGAACTGCAGCCACTCACTGAGAAGGCGAGCGGCGCGGTGCAGCCGCAGTGATGCACTGGCGTCAGTCACCGCCCCCTGCAGCCGAGACCACCATGAGCTTTCCGCGCGTGCCGCAAGCTGCATCAGATCGTCATCGCTGCAGGCAAACAGTGGCGAACGCAAGGCCTGAGCAAGCTGCAGATCAGCCCCCGGCGTCACCAGAAATTCGAGCAAGGCGACCATGTCGCGAACTTCCAGTGCGGCCAGCAGGCCACCGCGTGAACCGGCATCGAAAGGAATATTGGCCGCACTCAACGCGCGTTCATAAACGGCGAGATTGGTTCGCGTACGAACCAGCAACAGGATATCGCCGTAGCGCACGACGCGCGGCCGAAGCTGCCCGTCAGGTCCTTTATCTTCGATTTGCCAGGGCGTTCCGGTTGCACCCAGCATTTCACCGATTCGGGCGGCCAGGGCCTCGGCCTCGGCGCGCAACCGCCTATCCTCGGGCTCGCAAGCCGGTTCGCTGAGCGGATTGCGCAGCCCTTCAGAAGCCGCAGCATCATCCTCTTCACCCTCATCTTCCCCCAACTCATCGGCCTTTTCAGCCAGGGGCAGCAGCTCAACCCGCCCGGGCACCGCGCCGGCGAACGACGTCTGTTCGCGGAAGGGCGCAAACTCCGGCACCCCGAAGAACAGGGCGTTGACCACGTCGACCAGCGGCTGGGCATTGCGCCGCGTCGCATCCTGTTCGCAGCGCACTGCGCCGAACTGGCGTTCAAGGAATTCCGCCGCCACCGAGAACAGCCGCGGTTCGGCACGACGAAAACGATAGATCGACTGCTTCGGATCGCCAACCAGAAAGATACCGGGACGCGCCGCATCGGAATAGGCTTCGAGCCAAGCCAGCAGAATCTGCCATTGCAGCGGATTGGTATCCTGAAACTCGTCGAGCAGCACATGGCGGTAGCGCGCATCGAGACGGGCTTGTAGAAAGGCCGCGGCGTCCTCGTCGCGCAGCAGCTTGAGCACATTCCACTCGGCATCGACAAAATCGATCTGCCGCCGCGCCTTCTTGAACTCTTCGACATGCGCCAGGAAGACCGTAAACACGGCGCAGACATCCTGATTGAAGGCCAGGACACGTTCTGCAGTCTGCTGCTCGAGGCAGCCCAGGAGACGTTCGCCGAGCTGTGCATGCAGTTCGAGGAAACGTGCCGCGCCTTCCGGCGTATAGCGTTTGTCGAGCGTTTTGCCCGGTTTCTTGGCACGCAGGGTATGGGTCTGGGTCAGCAACACCGTGCGCAGCCCGGCGAAAGACCCGGCCGGATCGCGGTCTACCAAAGCCTGATTCAAATTCGCCGCCGCCTCAAGATCGCCCTTGAGTTCGCTCATTTCAAGGAAGCCGAGGTAGGAATGGAAATCCATCGCCCAATCGCCGGCAAAGAAAGCGCTCAAGGCGTCACCCGGTGCTCCGACGCCTAATTGGGTGCGCAAGCTGGCGACCACTTTCCCGGCGACATCGACTTCGTTTTCGCCGAACGCCAGCCATTCGCTGCGCCGATCCAGAGCACGGCGAATCAGCCGCCGAGTCGACTCCAGCCCGGCGTCGCCAAGCAGCCGGACAAAGCCTTGCGTGACCTCGCTCTCGGGCGTTTTCTGCAACAGGGCGGCAAAGGACTGCCAGAGTTCGTCAAATACGCGCGAATCGGACTCGACCAGTGTCGCCCCGGCCAGATTGGCCGACAGCGGCGCCGCATCGACGAGTTGCAGGAACCAGCCATGAAAGGTATTCACCGCCAGGCCAGGCTGCGCTGCCAATACCCGCTCGAACAGGCCACGCGCCGTGCGCAGCACATTGTCATCGGCAAACACGCCGCGCTCGGCGAGGAAATCGACGACCTGCGCCACGCTGCCGGTAGCCAGGAGATGCAGCCAGTCGACCACGCGTTCCTCGATCTCGCGCGCCGCCTTGCGCGTGAAGGTAATGGCCAGGATTTCGCCGGGCGCGACTCCGGCCAGCAACAAACGCACGATGCGCGACGCCAGCAGCCAGGTCTTGCCACTACCCGCGCAGGCTTCAACGACGACGCTGTGTGCCGGATTGAGGGCGCGCAGGATCAGTGATCGAGACGAATCAGACATACGCCCTCCGGCACAAACCACTCATCTCACACCACTGACAAACGCTATCGACACCGTGCGCCGGCAGTTTTGCCCCGGCATGCATGGCCGAGAAGGCTGTAGCGAGGCGCTGCCCCTGCGCCTCGGCATCAGCCCGCAGTGAATGCGCCTCGTCACCGGCCGCCACCGCCACGATGTGCTCGTCGTCAAGCGCAACATAGGCGGCTTGAGTGGCGTCGCCGTGCAACAGCGCGTACGCAGGCAGCTGCACGTCGTCCGGCAGCCGGTCGCGAATGACCTTGGCGATCTGCGTCTTGTAATCGAGCAAGGATGCTTCGCCACTGGCCTGGGCGTCGATCCGGTCAATCCGCCCATAGAGCTCGACGCTGCCCCCAGCGTCGAGCGGCAAGTGGCGATTGACCTGGGTTTCGGCCTGCGCGAAACGCCAGCCTTCAGCCTCGCGTTCGCGCTGCCATTCAAGGTAGGCCGACAGTCTTTTTTCCCAGCGCAGGCGCCAGCCGGTGGCGAGGAAATTTTCCTCGACAGCCGGCGCAAAGACTTCCGCGACACAGGCCTGCAAGGCCAGCAGAGCTTCATCCTCCGACAGTTTCGCAAGCACCGGATGGCGTTGGTGAAAGCGTTCGAGCACGCGATGGACCAACGCACCGTAGTCGCTTTTTTCCATTTCTTCGCTGACTTCGTCCATTTCTCCGAGGCGCAACACATGGCGAGCGAAAAAGCGATACGGGCAGGCGACCAGACTGGCATAGGCACTCACCGAAACGCGGCGCGGAATCAGCGCCGCTGGCGCGATCGGGGCGGCCTGCAGCGAAGCCTGCGGGGCGGTATCACTGTCCGGGAACGACTCGCTTCGTGCCGTCAAGGGCGGCCGCTGCAGATCGTCGGCCCAGGCCAGCTGATGCAGCGTCGACAGCAGCGACAACTCCGGCGAGAGCAGGTTGGCTTCGCCGTCCTGTACCGACTGCCAGGTCACCGTCACTCTTGGCACCGTGGCCAGCAGCAATTCGAGATCACGGCGCAGTTCGCGCTCGCCATCTTCACGGGTGCGCAG
>JBAXHE010000002.1:0-130415 GCA_037139055.1 Betaproteobacteria bacterium
CGAAGAACCGGAGAGTGCAGTTCCGCATCATCGGTTAAGCGGTGTTTTGAGCAGTTCCCCCGAAGCGAGGGGTTCGCGAGGGGTTTTCCATTACCTTTATAGGGGTCTATACCATGCGTAAATCACTGTTAGTTATTGCCATGATGGCTGCTTCCTCGGTTGCTTTTGCCCAGGCCGGTGTTCAGGCGGCTCCAGGTAGTGTTCAAGCGACATCTGGTGGTGTGAATATTCAAGGTAACACCAACATCAAAGCCAGTGGTGAGAACGTCAATGCCGTTGCCGTTGGTCAAGGCAACACGGCCAAAAATGCGGTTGGCGCCATCAAGGGCGGCACCAATATCAAAGGCAACACCAACATCCAGGCCAGCGCCAAGAACGTTAACGCCGTTGCCGTGGGTAAGGGCAATACGGCGACCAATGACATCGGCACGATTGGCGGCAAGTAAGCCCTCATTGTTGTCGAAAACCCAGAGGGAAGATCCCCTCTGGGTTTTTTTGCTGTAAGCAGATATTGCTGAGGGGGTGCCAATGAGAAAAGTCCTGTTGTTGCTGATGGCGGGTTCAACTTTCGCCTGGGCGCAGGGAAACGAGCCCGTGCCACGCTCGAGCAGCCCCTCGGGTTTGCGCATCAACGATAGTGCCCAGGTCGGGGGCTCCGGCGGTTTGAATGCCTCGAATGCTGCGTCAGCATCAGGCGAGCTGAATAATGCAACTTCTTCGTCGCAGCAAGCCAGTGGGAAAAGCGCTGTGCAAATTCAGGGAAATACGGCGATTAAGGCCAACGCCCGCAACCTGAATTCTGTCGCGGCCGGCCGCAACAGTGCGGCGGGGAATGAAATTGGAGCGATCGGGAAGTAGTTTCTGATTAAACTCAACGTCCAACAAAAAGCCTGCCGCGAACGATGCGGTTGCAGGCTTGGTGTGGCTTGAATTATTTAAAAATGATCACTTCTTCGCGCCGCGATTCTTCGCGCGGCCGGTAGCCCTGATCGCTTCCCTCGTCGGCATAAACGCCACTCAGCTGTTCCTCAAGCTGACGGCTGACGTCTTCTCCCAGTGTTTTGGAAACTTCGGAAATGACTTTCCCGCGGTTCAGCACCACACGCCCGCCGCGACTCGTCAGCAGCTTGACGTCCTGTCCGGTCCCCATGGCGCTAAACGATGATTTCACCTTGAACGTTTTGGTGCTGATCAGGCTGAACTCGCCGACCAGTTCAAGGCTCAAGGTATGCGAAACAGTATTGGTATTATCGATGGGGTTGGCTTCCTGGCGGAATTCAATGCTGCTGACGCTTCCGAAAAGCACAAAGTCAGCTCCCGGATACATGCCATTCTTGATTCGTCCGATGATGTCGTACAACCTCTCGTTGTTTCTGGCATCGATAAACGGCCGTCCCTGAACCAACTCAAAACGTCCCGTTCTCAGTATTCCGCCCTTGATGTCGGCAGTGAACTTGCGCAACTCGCCACGGTCGATGTAACTGTAGGTCCCTTCTGATTCGTAATAATTGCTTTCCGATTTGGCATTGACTGATCCACTGCTGCGCTTAGAATAGCCATAATCGGATTCACGCTCGCTTTCTCTTCCGGAGGCACGAAGCGAAGATTTTTCGTGCGCCGAAACTGTGCGGAAATATTCACTGACGCGCTCTTCGTACGCCAGATCAGAAACGGCCACCTTGGGCGTTGGTGCAGCGAAACAGGTAAAGCTGAGCGTTGCAAAAAGCGTAAGCAGTCCCGCTCTGGAAAACCACTTGATATTCATTTCAAGTTCTCCTGGTGGCCGTGTTGAAGATGTCCTTAGCGTCGTGCCGACTTGCGGATGTCCTTCTCGTCTGACCATTCGACGATCCCGGTTTCGATTTCTACGAGACGTAGATTCATCTTGTAATAAACATCCTTGATGTCACTGGTTCTCTTGATAATTGAAGAAATGCTGCCATCGAGCCGGTACTTGGCGCCTTGCATCTTGCCCATCCGCACTGTTTTCGACTTATCGTAGAGTCCGGACTGGTTTTGGCGACGCAACTCGTCAACCTGATTCTGCATGTTGTCGGCTTCGATGACATAACGGACGCCGTTCTTTTGTAGCTGGGTGAGAACCGTATCGGTAATCAGCTTGGTGTCGAAATACTCGCTGGTCTTGTTTTGCACCGGGGAGGCCATCATCAGGCCGCGCCTCTTGATCAGGTCCTGAACCACCGGATGCTGGATCAGTGACTGGGTCATTTTTTCAGAAATCATCTGGATATCTGTCGAGCCAAGATCGGTCGTCACCGTTTCGACAGCCCTGGCGTCGCCATAGCTGACTCCGCTCGAACCGGTGGTCGGCGAAGTCGTCTGACAACCGGCCAGGGCCAACAACAGAATGCCAGCCAGAAGCTGCGGTCGTTTCATGAATCTAAGATTGGTGCTCATTGCATTACCTCCCGAAGTGATGGTCTTCAAACTATTCAGCGGTGGTGAAACGGTCTTCGCACTGTATGGCAAAGGACATTAGTTGCGGTTGCTCGGGCTTTGCAGAATCAGCCTGAAATCAGTGGCTTTGAAGGTCGGAGAGACGACGTTAATGACCTGCTTCTGCGCGCCATAGATAATTACCGGCTTCCACGGCTCCTCATCCCAGACGGTAAAACCGTCGCTGTCGAGCCACTTGAAACGATAATAAAGCTGCTGATCTCCTGAGCTGGTGTTGGTGACTTCGGCCTGAATGCGCAGCAGATTGTCGCGTCGAGTCGCACGTAAATCAGTGACCATGAGGTAAGTCATCTTGCCCTGCTCCTCGATCTTGCTGGCCATCGTCGGCGCCGCGCTGGGAGCGGCCATGGCTACTTGCTGTGGCGCATAGGCCGGAGCTGTGGGTGCCGGTTCCATGCTGCTGCGACTGACCGGCTTGCTGAGTGCGGCAATGCGACGGGTGGCCAGCGAGGCAAACTGCCCATTTGGGTATTGGCTCAGATAATCCTGATAGTCCTCGGGCTGTTTGCTGTCCTTAATGCTGTTCCAGTAGGAAAGCTCCACTGCTTTCGGATCGACGGCCTGTACGACAGTGGTCGTGTTGCCGCCGGTACTTGCCGTAGGCGCCATGGCCAGATTCTGAGCCGGTGCTGGTCCGGAAACAAAATAGAAATCACCGTCAGACTGATCATAAAAGGCCGGGTCCTGATCATGCCCCACCGATTTGGCTTTTTGCCTGACAATCGAACGCGTTTTCCGGATAGCGTCAGTGGCGCTAATTCCCGGTTGGGAAATCATCGGTAAAAATTCGCGCGTGAATACTCCATTCGGGTTTCGGTCGTTGTCATCGAGGCTGTCAAGAGCCTGTTGATTGGCACCCGCTGAATACAGGACGGTCTGGCCGCTCGGCGAGCTGGTCATGGCCAACCCGCGCGTCCCGCCGATAGAGCGCCCGGCTTTTTTGGGCAGTGGGTTGTTGCGGCAGGCATCGAGAACCAGCAGGGTGTACTTGGCTTTTGCATCGACCAGCTTTTCCTGAATGATCGGGACGCTGATCGCTTGGTCGCCAACGTCGGCTTCATCATTGGGCGGGTCCATGTCGACCGGGACCAGGAAATTCTGATTGTTAAACTGCACTCCATGGCCGGCATAGAAAAATACGCCAACTCCACCTCCGGAAATCCTTTTGGCAAAGTCGTTAATCGACTGATTCATCTTGGTGCGGCCGGCATTATTGAGGGAGATGACCTCGAATCCCACCTTCTTCAGTTCGGCGGCAACAGCGTTGGCATCGTTGACTGCCTTTTCCAGTTTGGGAAGCTTCTGATAATCATTATTTCCGATGATCAGGGCGACACGCCGCTCTGCGGCGGCAAATAGATCACCGCAAAGTGACAGCAGGAAGCAGAATATGATTAAGTAGGGTTTCATGCGAATCTCCGGAAGAATGCAATTCTCAGGGCAGTTCTCTATTCCGCCCGTTTTGCCGGTCTATTGGCGGGTTTTCTGGTCGGCGGAGTTTGCGTTTTCACCTCAGATAGAACGCTTCCCTGGGTGCTCGGTTGACCCACATAAACCGTGCCGCTGGTAATGCGGATAGGAAAAATCGAGAAACGGCTGCCAATACTGACTTCCTTACGGAAACTCCCGTTGGCGGTCTGGAATTCAATCATCTGGTTGCCTTGCGGAAGGGTTGCGCGTGCGACCGAGATTCGCTCAGGCAAGGTGCGCCAGCTACGATCGTCGGCCTGCTCGCTGGCCACAGTAGCGATATTGGCTACCAGGCCGAGTGCCAAGCCGCCTTTGTAGGCCTGGTCCTGCGCCAACGATTTCAGAACCGAGCGAATCACCGTGCGCAATAGAATCGCCGGCATTTGATCCTTCAGTAGTCGGCGAGCCATGGCGTCGATGTTGGTTAGCGTTTCGACCGGCAATTGCTTTCCTGCGACATTGACAACAGTGGGAACGAAGCCTCTGTTCTCTGCTTTGAGCAGGGGGAAAGAAAGCGGGGAAACCATCACACCGCCTTTCGATTGGGGAATCGGAATCGGAATGGTGATCGATTTCCAGGCAGGAGCAAATCCCGACTCGATCACGAAAAGGACATCCGATTCCCTGGGGCCGGGTTTGCGCCGACCGACGTTTTTCAATCCGGCCTGGATCATTCGCGAATTGGGTGCCAGCTGCAGCGCATTGCGGTATCCCGGCTCAGCCAGTGATGACTCTCCGGTCACTTCAAAAAAATACCCCGCCAGGTAGTGCGCAAAGGCGTTCTGGAAACCGTTCTTGAGACTGTTGACCTCCGGCGAATCGAGTTCGGCCATCGGGTAGTCCTTCATCTGCTTTACATCCGCCGAAACGTTATTTTTCTTGGCGTCGTCTTGCAGCTTGTCGTATTCCTTTTCACGGAAGCTCTCGATCAGCTTCTCCCGCTCGTAGGTTTTCTTCATTTCAATGCGTGCGAGGTCGAAATTGCCCTGCATGATGTGGCTAAGGGTCAGATTGGTCGACAGCATGACCTTTTCGTAATCCTGTCCCTCATAACGCCGCGTCTTGTCATTGACCAGAAAGCTGCTGATGTCACCGATCACCTTGGACGGATCCGATTTGACGCTGTCTTCCCACTCACGAACAAACTCATCGGCCTTGAGCCAGGCGTCCTTGCCCTCGGGGTAATTGCTGTCCAGAGTCAGCAATTCACCTTTCTCGAGGTAGTAAAGAATGTCCTTGTCCTTGGTGATCGCGCCGGGTGTGTTGTTCCTTTCGAGGATATTAATGGCTTGCTTGACGGCGCCGTTATTGATCAGCTGGACGGTTTCCTTCAGCTCATTGTCATACTGGCGCATGGGGTTACCAGCACAGCCTGTGAGGACCGCCGCAAAGAACACGAGAAGAGTTCCACGAATAGCCATGACGTATCCATCCTTTGAAAGTCAAGCCGCAGCTAATAATTCAGCAGGCGAAGTGAAGGTCAAAACCAGAAAGTTATATTCTGGTGGTACAGATGCACAGTATCAGCACTAAAAATAAGACAAGAGTCTCAATGGTGAAAGTTTAGATCATACGGAATAAAGCGAAAGCGTTATTTGGATAATGCCTCGTTACGGCCAGAAAACTTGTCGGCCATGCGCAAGGCTGCGTCACTGTACTCACCTTGCGGATTGTCTGAGCAATAGCGGTCGACGAAATTCTCCACAGTCCCGTTTGAAATGACCGAAACCTGTTGCCGCTGGTTGGCATAATTGTGTCCGGTGAGAACGCCGCGCACCCAGGCCAGCTGAGTTCTTCGCAGCTCGTTTTCATTTTTTGAATTGATCCAGCTGTTACACGACATGTCATCGAAACCCAGCATCTTGACCGGCACAGACCATGCCGAACCCGCAGTGCAGAATGCCAATAACAGGAATGCAAACGCCTTTGTTGTGGCCATGAATACCATCTCCTGGTTGCTGCACGTACATTTTGTCACTTCTGGCCCGTTTTCACGGTGTCTTGGGGAATCATACACAGGTACAATCGCCTGTCGAGTCTCTGAATGATTGAAGGCAAGCTCATGATAGGCCATCTTTATATTGTTTCTGCGCCCTCGGGTGCGGGAAAAACAACGCTGGTGCAGCTGTTACTCCAGAACGATTCTGGAATTCGCTTGTCCATATCGAGTACGACGCGCCAGCCCCGTCCGGGTGAAACCGATGGTTGTGAATACCATTTCGTTGATATTCCGAACTTTATTGAAATGGCGAGTCACGGCGAATTTCTCGAATGGGCCGAGGTTCATGGTAATTATTATGGGACTTCGAAGCAATGGATTATTGATGAAATGACAGCGGGTCGTGATGTCTTGCTGGAGATTGATTGGCAGGGTGCGCAGCAGGTGCGCAAGGTGTTTCCTGAGGCGATTGGAGTTTTCATCATACCCCCCTCTCTGGACGTATTAAAGGAGCGTTTATCAGGTCGCGGGACTGATTCAGCCGAAACCATCGCCCGACGGATTGCTGCTGCTCGGGACGAGATGCGACATGTAGATGAATTTGACTATGTTATTATCAACGATGATTTGCAGCAGGCGCTTGACGGTCTGGTTTCAATCGTCAATGCTTCGCGACATCAATATGCAACCCAGCGACAGCGTCATCCCGCGTTGTTCGCCACCTTGCTTTGATTCTCTCAGGAAAAATACCATGGCACGTGTAACCGTAGATGATTGTATGCATTGCATTCCCAACCGTTTTCAGATGACCCTGGCGGCCACCTATCGCGCACGCCAGCTTTCCGCCGGCGCCACGCCGATGGTTGAGGCTGATCGCGATAAACCCACGGTTATTGCCCTGCGTGAATTGGCGCTGGGTTTGTACGGTCTGGAAGTACTGAACCGCGGTCACGCCTGACCGGGTCACTTCGGCTGTTTAAGGCGTGCTTATGAAAACCAACGCCACCGACGCCGAACTCGCCGTGGGAGAGTCTGAACTGCCCCGCCCGGAACCAACGATCTACCAGAGCGAAGACCCGGCTTACCGGGTCTTCGTCGATACGCTCAGTTATCTTGAACCGGAAGAGATTGCGCTTATTCTTGAAGCTTACCGCTTCAGCGAACGAGCGCATCATGGTCAGGTCCGCCTTTCGGGCGAGCCTTATATAACGCACCCGCTGGCCGTTGCCGGAGCCTTGTCCGAGTGGCAAATGGACGCCCAGGCGATTATCGCGGCGCTACTTCATGACGTAATGGAAGACACGGCCGTGACCAAGGCCGAGATTTCAGAACGCTTTGGCAAGCCGGTGGCTGAACTGGTCGATGGGCTGTCAAAGCTCGAGAAGATTGAGTTTCAGTCTTATCAGGAAGCTCAGGCGGAGAACTTCCGCAAAATGCTGATGGCCATGGCGCGCGATCTGCGCATCGTGTTGATCAAGCTCGCGGATCGTCTGCACAATTTACAGACCATGGCGGCGGTTCGTCCGGACAAGCGCCGTCGCGTTGCCCATGAAACCCTTGAAATCTATGCGCCGATCGCGACGCGGCTTGGGTTGAACAATATCTCAAGGCAATTGCAGGACCTTTCCTTCAAGCATATCCACCCGATGCGTTTCAGGGTCCTGACCCGAGCGGTGAAGGCGGTACGCGGCAATCGGCGTGAATTACTTTCCAAAATCCTGAGCGGTATCCGCGGTTCCTTACAGGCGGCGAATATCGATGCCGGCGTATTTGGTCGGGAAAAGAGTCTGTACTCGATTTATCACAAGATGGTCGATAAGCGCCTGAGCTTTTCCCAGGTTCTTGATATCTACGGCTTTCGCATTATTCTCAAGGACGTGCCGACCTGCTACCTGGCGCTGGGTGCACTGCACTCACTCTACAAACCGGTGCCGGGAAAATTCAAAGACTACATTGCTATTCCCAAAGGAAACGGCTATCAGTCCTTGCATACGACCCTGATCGGCCCTTACGGAACCCCCGTAGAGATTCAGATTCGGACCCAGGGCATGCATTATGTGGCTGAGGAAGGCATTGCTTCGCACTGGCTCTACAAGGACAGTGAAGAGACCGGTGCCGACCTGCAAGTCAAGACGCATAAATGGCTTCAGTCCCTGCTCGAACTGCAAAGCGCGACCGGCGATTCGTCGGAGTTTCTTGAGCACGTCAAAGTTGACCTCTTTCCTGACGAGGTCTACGTGTTCACGCCCAAGGGAAAGATTCTGGCCTTGCCGCGCGGGGCCACGGTTATTGATTTTGCCTATGCGGTGCATACGGATATTGGCCACCGCTGCGTTGCTGCCCATATCGATCACGAACTGATTCCCCTGTCGGCCGAGTTAGCCAATGGCAATCAGGTTGAGATTATTACGGCGCCCAACGCCAACCCGAATCCGGCCTGGCTTTCGTATGTCAAGACCGGTCGCGCGCGCAGCAAGATTCGACAATTCCTTAAGAGCATGCAGCAGGACGGATCCAGCGCGTTGGGCGAGAACATGCTGAATCAGGAGTTGCAGGTGCTCGGCGTGGTGCCGTCTGAGATTCCGGTAACCGTCTGGGAGCGTGTGATTCGTGATTCGGGCAAGAAATCGCGACGCGAGATTTACGCCGACATTGGGTTGGGAAAAAGTCTGGCTGCCGTTCTGGCGCGCCGGCTAGTAGCCCACGAAGAGGTTTCGCAAACGGAATTGACCGTCTCGAGGCCATTGATCATCCGTGGTACCGAAGGCATGGCCATCCAGTTGTCCTCGTGTTGTCGCCCGATTCCCGGTGATCCGATTATCGGACTGCTGCGCAAGGGACAGGGGCTGCGCATTCATACCCACCTCTGTCAGGCGGTCCGGCGCTCGCGAAGCAATGAGCCGCAAAACTGGATTCACGTTGAATGGGAACCTGAGCCGGGACAGTTGTTTGATGTGCGTATCCGCGTGACGGCCAAAAACATTCCGGGAATGCTCGGCCGTGTCGCCGTCGCTATCGCACAGACCGGAGTCAACATCGAACAGGTGAATATGGAGAAAGGCAATCCGGGGCTTTATACCGAAATGCATTTTCTCGTGCAGGTTTCAGGGCGCCAGCACCTGGCCAAACTGATCCGTAGCCTCCGGCGAATTCCTGACGTGGTGCGAATCATTCGCGAACAAGAATAAGGAGTCCGCTTGAAAGTACTCATTCTTGGCGCCGGAGTTATCGGCGTCAGTAGTGCCTGGTATCTGGCCCAATCAGGACATCAGGTCACCGTCGTAGATCGTCAGCCGGCGGCGGGTCTGGAAACAAGTTTTGCCAATGGGGGGCAGATTTCGGTCTCGCATGCCGAGCCGTGGGCCAATCCGCATGCGCCTCTGCGGGCGCTTTCGTGGATGGGGCGCGAAGATGCGCCCTTACTCTTTCGCCTGCGCTGGGATGCTGCATTGTTCGATTGGAGCTGGCGTTTTCTGCGCGAATGCACTTCGGCGCGGACGCACGCCAATATTGGCGACATTGTTGCACTGGCGCTCTACAGCCGGGAACAGTTAAAGGTCCTGCGCCGAGAAATGGCGCTCGAGTACGACCATCTGCAGCGCGGAATCCTGCATGTGTACACCGATGAGAAGGAATTCTCGGGAGCGGTTGCCGCGTCAAAAGTCCTTCGTGAGTTTGGCTGTGATCGACAAACGGTGAGCGCTGATGAATGCGTAGCAATTGAACCAGCGCTGAAATCTGCGCGTTCCTTGCTGGTCGGCGGTGATTACACGTCTGAGGACGAGTCCGGCGACGCGTGCGTGTTCACCCAGAAACTCGCCGCGCGATGCAGCGAGCAGGGTGTTTCCTTCCGCTATGAGACACAAATTGAAAAATTGCTGGTGGCTGGTGGCCGAGTTTCCGGGATTATGGCCAGCACAGCGACGGGCAGCGAGGTCATTGAAGCTGATGCGATCGTGGTCGCGCTGGGCAGCTATACGCCCATCCTGCTGCGGCCTTTGGGGATTCACTTGCCGGTCTATCCGGCGAAGGGTTATTCGGCAACGGTGCCGTTGAGCGAGTCGAGTGTCGCGCCGACGGTGGCCATGACAGACGATGGCCATAAGCTGGTATTTTCAAGGCTAGGCAGGCGATTGCGCATTGCCGGTACGGCCGAATTCAATGGCTATAACACCGAGCTGAATGATGTGCGCTGTCAGGCGTTGATGCAGCGAACGCATCAGCTGTTTCCCGAGCTTAATCCGGCCGGCGAGCCGGAATTCTGGGCTGGATTGCGGCCATCGACGCCGTCGAATGTTCCCTTTGTCGGTCGTTCCCGGGTGCCAAATTTATACCTCAATACCGGGCATGGAACTCTCGGCTGGACGATGGCCTGCGGTTCCGGAAAAGTGCTCGCCGACCTGATGAGTGGCCGGGAACCTGAAATCCGCCTTCGACCTATTTAATCGATCATTTCAACATCCCCCAGGAGGTTTTATGAACGCCGTAATCTATGAAGTCAGTGAGAAGGTTGCCACGCTAACGCTGAACCGTCCCGAGTCACTTAACGCGGTCAATCCTTCGATGATCGAGGCTTTGCTGGCGGCGGTTTCACGTGCGGCGGGTGATCCCGCTGTGCGCGCGGTGGTGTTGTGCACCTCCGGCAAGCATTTTATGGCTGGTGGTGACCTGAAATGGTTCCAGGGCCAGATGGAATTGCCCGCAGAGACCTGCCAGGATAGTTTTGATGCCCTGATTCAGGAGGTTCAGTCGCTGGTGCTGGCGATCCGCTGTATGGACAAACCGGTGATTGCTGCCGTGCAAGGTGCGGTGGCCGGCTTTGGTTTGTCCTTGATGTTGGCCGCCGATCTGGCGCTGGCGGCTGAAAATTCCTACTTTACTTTGGCCTACAGCAATATTGCCCTGTCGCCCGACGGGGGGGCAACCTGGACGCTGCCGCGTCTGGTTGGCCTGAAAAAAGCCATGGAAATCGCTTTGCTTGGTGAGCGCTTTGACGCCCAAAGTGCCAAAGGCCTTGGGTTGGTTAACCGCCTGTTGCCTGCGGATCAACTTTTGGCCGAAGCGCGCAGTCTGGCGCTGCGCTTGGCTTGCGGTCCGGCCAGAGCGTTGGCGCAAACCAAGGCGCTGATCAACCGGGCATACGACCATTCGTTTGAGGATCAGCTGCGCGCCGAGCGCTGTTTGTTTGTCGGCTGCGCCACGCACCCCGATTTTGCGGAAGGCCTGGCCGGTTTCTTTGAGAAAAGGAAACCGGTTTTTTCTCAAAGCTGAGCATCTCGCATGCTGATTGATACCCACTGCCATCTCGATGCGGTGGAGTTCGACGGGGATCGCGATGCCGTGGCTCAGGCCGCGCAGGACACTGGCGTGGACAGGATCATTGTCCCAGCGGTAGAGAAAGGAAATTTCGCCGCCGTGCGCGACTGTTGTCGACGATATTGCGGGTGTTTTCCGGCCTATGGGATTCACCCGCTATATCTTGAGCGCGCGGTGGAAGACGATCTGCTTTTTCTAAAGGAGTGGGCAATCCACGAATTGGCGGGTTCCAATCCGCTTGTGGCGATTGGCGAAATCGGCCTGGATTTCTTTGTTTCGGGTCACGATGCGGCGCTTCAGGAGGAGTTTTTTGTTGCGCAGTTGAAGCTTGCCCGGGATCTTGACCTGCCGGTGCTGTTGCATGTGCGACGAGCTGTCGATCAGGTGCTTAAGTGTTTGCGGCGCGTCCGGGTCAAGGGCGGGATTGCGCATGCCTTCAATGGCAGTATTCAGCAGGCGGAAGAATTTATTCGCCTGGGTTTCAAGCTGGGTTTTGGCGGAGCCATGACCTATCCTGGATCAACGCGAATTCGGCGACTGGCCTACGCCCTTCCGCTCGAAGCCATTGTGCTGGAAAGCGATGCACCCGATATGCCTCCGGTCTGGTTGTCGGGAGGGCGGAATTCGCCGACACAGCTCGTGCCTATTGCTCAGGCGCTGGCCGATTTGCGAAACCTGCCGTTGAACCAGATCATTCAGTCCTCCTCGATAAATGTGAGGCAGGTAATTCCTGCGCTGCTTTGATTGGTTTTTTAACATTCGTCAATCCCCCTTTGCGAGTAGTGGGTTTTACGAGGGTGGGTGCCTGCGCCGGGCAGTACAATTCACAAAAAGTTCCCTAGAGTTGCCGGTAAGTTTAAATAGCGCCATAATCGCAAATCCCGAGTGGTAAGCACCATAAGAGTGCAATCTGTCCGGTTTGTTGGCGCTGGTCGTCACAGTATTCGCGTTAAGCGAGAAAGGATTTGGCGTGGAAATTTTCAAGGCTGATGTAGTGATTGTGGGAGGGGGTGGGTCCGGGTTGCGCGCGGCAATCGCGGTCGCAGAGACTGATCCCACGTTAAAAATCGCGCTGGTCTCCAAGGTTTATCCGATGCGCAGTCATACAGTGGCGGCGGAAGGTGGAGCGGCAGGGGTCAAGAAAGAAACCGACAGTCTGGAACATCACTTTCACGATACCGTGGGTGGTGGCGATTGGCTGTGCGAACAGGACGTCGTCGAATACTTCGTCAAGCAGGCACCGATCGAGCTGACCCAGCTCGAACACTGGGGCTGCCCGTGGAGCCGTACCGAAGATGGCCACGTCAACGTGCGTCCGTTCGGTGGCATGAAGATCGAACGCACCTGGTTTGCTGCTGACAAATCGGGCTTCCATATTCTGCACACCCTGTTCCAGACCTCAATCAAATACCCGTCCATCAAACGCTTTGACGAGTATTTCTGCGTTGATATTCTTGAAGAAGACGGCGCCGCCCAAGGCATCGTGGCCGTTGAAATGGGGACCGGCGAATTCGTGATGATCGAAGCCAAGTCGGTGATCATGGCCACCGGTGGTGCAGGTCGCGTTTTCCGCGAAAGCACGCTGGGCGGCATCGTCACCGGCGACGGCATGGCGTTGGCTTATCGTCACGGCGTAGCACTGCGTGATATGGAGTTTGTTCAGTACCATCCGACCTGCATGCCGATCACTGGGCTGTTGTTTACCGAAGCCTGTCGTGGCGAAGGCGGTTTCCTGGTCAACAAGGATGGATATCGCTACCTGCAGGATTACGGCCTCGGCCCATTGCAGGACAAGCCCAAGAACAAGTACATGGAACTCGGTCCGCGTGACCGGCTCAGCCAGGCCTTCTGGTATGAACAGCAGAAGGGTCGTACGGTTGAGCATCCGGTTCTCGGTTCGGTCGTGCACCTCGACCTGCGCCACCTCGGTGAGGCACGGCTGCGCGAGCGTCTGCCGCTGATCTACGAGATGGCCGAAACCTTCATGGGCATTGACCCGGCCAAGGAAATGATTCCGGTTCGCGCCGGTGTGCACTACACCATGGGCGGCATCCGGGTCGATGGCAAATGCGAGTCTGAACTGAAAGGACTCTATGCGATTGGCGAGTGTTCCAACGTCGGTATCCATGGTGCCAACCGCCTGGGATCGAACTCGCTGACCGAACTGGTAGTTTTCGGCAAGGTCGCCGGGGTCGAGGCCGCCAAGCGGGCGAAATCGGTCGCACCGGGTAATTCGGCCAGTTTGCTCAAGCAGGCGCAAGCCATTGAGCAGCGCGTCATGGCGCTGAAAACCAAAACCGGTGGAACCGAGAAAATTTCGGTCATCCGCAAGGAAATGGCACAAAGCATGGAAGACGGCTGTGGCATCTTCCGCATGGAAGACACCATGCAGGCGACCTGCGACAAGCTTGCTGAATTGCGCGAGCGCTTCAAGAACATCGACATTGATGACAAATCCAGCGTCTGGAACACCGACTGGCTGACGGCCATCGAACTGGATTGCCAGCTTGATGTGGCCTTGTCGATGGCGCATTCGGCGGTGAATCGTAAGGAATCGCGCGGCGCCCACCAGCGTCTTGACGGTCCGGACGGGGCGTACAAACAGCGTGACGATGTTAATTTCCTTAAGCACTCTGATGCCTATTACGTTGCCGGCAGCGCTCCGCGCATTGTCTATAACGACGTGAAAATCACCAAGTCGCAACCCGAGACGCGCGTGTATGGCGCCGCGGGTGAAAAGGCAGACCAGGAAAGGAAAGCATCCCATGTCTGAAATCCATAGAATCATTGAAATCGAAATTCTGCGCTACAAGCCGGAGAGTGACGAGGCACCCCATTCCGAAGTGTACAAAGTGCCTTTCACCGATGACATGTCGGTGCTTCAGGGGGCGCAGTACATCAAGGATAACTTCGACGGCTCGTTGACTTTCCGCTGGTCGTGCCGGATGGCTATCTGCGGCAGCTGCGGCATGATGATCAACGGTATTCCCAAGCTCTCGTGCGAAACCTTCCTGCGTGACTACTATCCGAATCGGATCAGTATTGAGGCGCTGGCGCATTTCCCCATCGAGAAGGATCTGGTCGTTGATCTCTCCGGCTTCATCGAGAAGCTGGAAAGCATTCAGCCCTACATCATTCCGAAGGAGCCGCGCACTCTGGAACAAGGCGAGTATCTGCAGACGCCCAAGCAGTTCAACGATTACATCCAGTTCACCTCGTGCATCAACTGTACGCTGTGCTACGCCGCCTGTCCGCAATTCGGACTCAACCCCGACTTTATCGGCCCGGGCGCGATGGCCTTGCTGCACCGTTACAACATGGATTCCCGTGACGGCGCCAGTGAGCAGCGTATGGAGCTGGTGGCCTCGGAAGAAGGCGTTTTCAACTGCAGTGCCGTCGGCTATTGCTCCGAGGTCTGTCCGAAACACGTTGATCCGGCCAACGCGGTGAATATCAACAAAACCAATGCAGCGAAGGATTACTTCCTGCGCTTCTTGTCGCCGAAAGGGGGTTCCAAGTGAGCAAACGCAAACCTTATGTCCGCTCGATGGACGGTTGGTGGAAGAAGAACCCCTTCTTCGTCGAGTACGTGTTTCACGAAAGCACGGCCTTCTTTGTGCTGGCCTATGCCTTGACGCTGCTGGTTGGACTGGTGCGTCTGGGTCAGGGCGAAGCGGCATGGAATGCCTGGCTGGAGGCGCTCAAGAGCCCAATGGCACTGGCTTGCCATCTGGTGTTGCTGGCTGCGCTCACGTACCACACGATTTCGTGGTTCAAGATCATGCCGATTACCCTTCCGCCGATCATGCTCAGCGGCAAGAAACTGTCGCCCTGCGCGATTGTTACCGGGGGGCTGACGGCCGCGGCAGTGGCTGGGTTGGCATTGTTTGGTCTGGTTTGGAGGATTGCAGCATGAAAACACGTAAGCGTTCCAATGCGCCGATTTTCTGGGGCCTGTTTGGCGCGGGCGGCATGCTCTCCGCACTGTTCGGGCCGATGCTGGTATTCATTACCGGTATCGCCGTTCCCCTGGGGTTGCTGCTACCAGCCAACACCATGAGCTATGAAAAGATGATGGCCTTTGCCCAGAATTTTATCGGCAAGGGTTTCATTTTTGCGGTCATCGCCTTGTTCATGTGGCACGCCGTACACCGCATCTTTCACTCGCTGCACGAGTTTGGCATTCACGCCGGTTTCGGCGCCAAACTGTTCTGCTACGGCATAGCATTTGCCGGTACGGTCGTCTCGGCCGTGGCATTACTCGGACTGGGCTTCTGACCGAGCGTTGCGTGACCTTGCATTAACGGCTCGGGGTGAAGGTAGTGACTACCTTCACCCCGAGCCGTTTTTATTCGGGCTTCCGGAAAGAAGCAGGCTTAAACCGAATGCCAAAATGCTCCGTTAATCGGGTTTCCGAATGATGCACTAGGGGTGATGTATAAAACACAACAAAAACAGACTGTTGATAGCCTCTTGGGGTGGCACACATTATGCTGATTAAGACAGGCTTTTACTTGAGTTGATTCTCTTTGCCCGTTGCGAGTTGCAATCGTCGGTAATTTGATGTTTAGTGGATTGACTTGGGAAAAACGTCGTTCAACATTAGTGCAGGTCCACAACAAGGGAGGACGGTATGCCCGTCAGAATTGAAAGCGATTTTCTTGGGGATCGTGAGATTCCCAACGATGTATATTATGGTGTTCAAACGCTGCGTGGGATCGAGAATTTCAAGATCACCGGATTGCCCATTTCCCTCGAGCCGTTTTTCATTCAGGCCTTCGGTTACGTCAAGAAGGCCGCCGCGATGGCCAATCGCGATTTGGGGGTCCTTGATGCCAAAGTCGCCGAGGCGATTATTCACGCCTGCGACCGCATCATCGCCGGTGAATTCCTCGACCAGTTCCCGACCGACATGATTCAGGGCGGTGCGGGTACCTCGACGAACATGAATGCCAACGAGGTGATCGCCAACCTTGCGCTGGAAGAGCTCGGTTACAAAAAGGGCGAGTACCAGTATTGCAATCCCAACGATCACGTCAACTGTTCTCAGTCGACCAATGATGCGTATCCGACGGCGTTCCGTATCGCCTTGATCAACCGCATGAGCAGCTACAGCAAGGCATTGATTTCCCTGCGTGATGCTTTCGGCGAGAAAGGCCGGGAGTTTGCCAAGGTGCTGAAAATGGGGCGGACCCATTTGCAGGACGCCGTACCCATGTCGATGGGCGATGAGTTTCACGGATTTGCTACCAATATTGATGAAGAACTGGCACGCATTGAAGATGCAAAAGTTCTGCTTGCTGAGGTCAATATGGGGGCTACGGCGATCGGTACGTCGGTGAACACCCCCAAGCGCTATCCGGAGCTGGTGGTCAAATACCTGTGCGAAGTGACCGGGTTGAAACTCAAACTGGCAGAAGATCTGGTCGAAGCCACTTCGGACGCCGGAGCTTACGTTCAGCTCTCGGCAGTGATCAAGCGCACCGCCGTCAAACTGTCAAAGATTTGCAATGACTTGCGCTTGCTGGCTTCCGGTCCGCGTGCAGGCTTCAATGAAATCAACCTACCGCAATTGCAGCCGGGTTCTTCGATCATGCCGGGCAAGGTGAATCCGGTGATTCCTGAAGTCGTCAATCAGGCCGCTTTCTTTGTCATCGGTTCAGACCTGACCGTCACACTGGCGGCTTCGGCGGGACAGTTGCAGCTTAACGTGATGGAGCCGGTACTGGGCTTTGCGCTGTTTTCTTCGATCAAAACGATGGAAAATGCGGTGATCGCGCTGACCGATAAATGTGTCATTGGCATTACGGCGAATTCCGACCACACGCGTAATATGGTTCTTGGCAGCCTAGGGATTGTGACTCAGCTCAACCCAATTCTTGGCTACAAGAAATGCGCTGAGATTGCACGCGAGGGATTTCAGGAGAATAAATCGATCCATCAGATCGTGGTTCTGGAGAAGAAGCTGCTGACTCAGGAGAAGTGGGACGAGGTTTTCACGCTTGAAAATTTGATCAATCCCACCTTTATTCGTTAGTGCGAATCTGGGTGTACTCGTTCGACAAGTGGTGAAAAGACGGGCTGGAATAGTGCGGCCGCACAGATTCAGTGCAGCACCCAAGAGGGCGTGAATCCGATTATTCCTCTTGGGTGTTCGTAAAACCGATCGCCATAAAATGGTTTGGTTCGGTTTGCCGAACAGAAACCGATAGGCAAATATACAACAGTCGGTTATTCAATGACTTGTGCAAATGATAATTTGGCACATATTATGCTATTTGGAGTATGGTGTTTAAGTCAGTGGTTGGGTTGGGGGAGTTGGCACATATCGTGCTGTATAAAGCGCGGCGTGCAGGTCAAGCCAGTGCGTTAAGAATTTTTATCACTGGCCTGGCAGGTTTCACGAGTATCGTATAACCAAACGTTTTTCTGCAAAGCTGGGTTGTTTCACGACTGATCTGCCGAGGCTGGTGGCTTGTTGCGGGCGTATTACTCGGTCATTTTTATCTTGTTTTCAGAGGGGGAGTTGCAATGAAGCAGCATACAAAACTGTTATTGGGTTTCATATTTGGCGTGACCTTTGGTTTGATTGGGTATTACTACATGCCAGTGAAGGACTTCGCCTTCATGCAGAAAGTCAGCGAAGTGCTGACTTTTGTCGGTGCTACATTCCTGCGCATGATCTTCATGGTTGTTGTGCCGCTGATTCTCTCGGCCCTGATGCTGGGTACGATGGAGTTGGGCAAGGGCGCCGGTCTGGGTAAGGTGGGCGGGCAATCGCTGATGTATACCCTGCTGCTGAGCGGTTGTGCGGTCATGGTCGCGGTTATTTCGACCAACATCTTCAAGCCGGGTGTCGGCCTCAACTTCGATGCTGCTGCTCTCGCCTCTAACTCGGGGGTGCTGACTATTTCAAAGAATGCAGCCGCGACGACAGCCAAGCCATGGTTCCAGTACATTGTGGATTTGCTTCCGGCGAACCCGATTGACTCGGCAGCCAAAGCCTTCTCAGGCGAAATTGTGGCGCTGATGGTCTTCGCCCTGTTCTTCGGCTGGGCGTTGAGCACGGTGGTTAAGGATGAAGATCATCCGATTGCCCAGGTACTCGACGCCATTTTCAAGGCCTCGATGGCGATCATCGATCTGGCCATGAAGATTGCGCCGTACGCCATCTTTGGTATTGTGTTCAATACGGCTTACAAAATGGGCGCCGGTTTCCTCGGCAATGTGGCGTTCTATGCCCTGGTCGTTGTACTGGGTCTGCTGTTCCAGTTCTTCGTGGTCTACGGCTTGTTTATCAAGTTTGTCGCCAAGACCTCGCCGATCGGTTTCTGGAAACAGTGCCAGGAGGTTTATCTGTACGCCTTCACGACGGCTTCTTCAAATGCCACGTTGCCAGTGGCTCTTGAATGTGCCGAAAAAGTGTTGAAACTGCCGCCGCAGATTTCGCGCTTTGTGCTGACAGTGGGAGCCTCGGCTAACCAGAACGGTACGGCGCTCTTCGAAGGCGTAACCGTGATCTTCCTGGCGCAGGTCTATGGTATTGATCTGTCTCTCGGGCAACAGGTTCTGGTTGTTTTGATGTCCATCCTGGCAGGTGTTGGTACGGCTGGCGTACCCGGTGGTTCGCTGCCGCTAATCGTGGTGCTGATGATTCAAGTGGGCATCCCGGCCGAAGGTATTGGCTTGATCCTTGGCGTTGATCGCTTCCTGGATATGTGCCGTACGACGCTGAACGTTGCCGGTGACCTGGTGATTGCCAAGCTGATCACCGCGACGGTCGGACAGGAAACACTTGATCGATTTAAGCAGCAGGACTTGGAAAGTCTTTGATCATCCGCGGATGAGTTTCAGATAGCGCTGCCTGATGGCAGTGCATCAAAGCAAAAACCCCGAACCGATGTTCGGGGTTTTTTTTGCCCAATAATATCCGGATTTCCGAACTGGATCGTTGGCCGTGATTCGGAACTTCGAATTCGGTATGCGAAAGCGAAAATAATAAGCACGTAAAACAGTATGTTAGATGGTTTTGACGATGGCACGTCCTGTGCTAAGCATAAGAGCCCGTGCAGCTGGTGTACTGGCTTGTGATGCACAAAATTTTCAAGAGGCTTACGAATGAATGCGAGCAAATTAACCCTGCGGATCATGATCGGCATGGTCATGGGTATTGTCGTCGGCTATGCCGTCAATCAGATGGCAACGTCGGCGGCGCACGCCAAGGAAATGGCCGGCTACTTCACGGTATTCAGTGACATCTTCCTGCGTCTGATTAAAATGATCATTGCGCCGCTGGTGTTCAGTACGGTCGTTTCTGGTATTGCCAATATGGGCGACAGCAAATCGGTGGGACGCGTTGGCGTCAAAGCCCTGATCTGGTTTATCAGTGCCTCAGTCATTTCCTTGCTGCTCGGCTGTCTGCTGGCTAATCTTCTCCAGCCAGGCGTCGGGTTGGCGATGGCCTTGCCGGATGCCACCGCGGCGACCAATCTGGCGACCAAGTCACTGACGTTCAGCAACTTTCTGGTGAACGTCTTCCCAAAGAGTATTTTTGAAGCCTTTGCCACGAATCAGATTCTACAGATCCTGATTTTCTCGATTTTCTTTGGTCTGGCGCTTGCCTCATTACCGGGGAAGGCGGCGGAAACAATCAAGAAAATGACCGATGAAGCCGTGCATGTCATGATCAAGGTGACCGATTTCGTGATGCAGTTTGCCCCGATCGGCGTTTTTGCCGCAATGAGCTCTGCCATCGCGACACAAGGCCTTGGAATCCTGGGGACCTACGGCAAACTGATCGGATCCTTCTATCTCGGACTCGTGTTGCTGTCGCTCATTCTGATCTTTGCCGGTTGGGTATTCCTGGGTCGCCGGGTATTTACCCTGATGCAGATGATGAAGAGCGTATTGCTCCTGGCTTTCTCTACCGCCAGTAGTGAAGCAGCCTATCCCAAGACCATGGAGCAACTGGAAAAATTTGGTGCGAGCAATCGCATCACCAGTTTTGTTCTGCCGCTGGGGTATTCGTTCAATCTGGATGGTTCGATGCTGTACCAGGCTTTTGCAACCATATTTATTGCCCAGGCCTTCGGCATCGACATGCCATTTACGCAACAGCTGACCATGCTTGGGGTGTTAATGATCTCCAGCAAGGGCATGGCCGGTGTAGCGCGCGCGTCGTTGGTCGTGGTCGCCGCGATCCTGCCGATGTTCGGTCTTCCGGAATCCGGATTGTTGCTGATCATGGCAATCGATCAGTTCCTGGACATGGGCCGGACAGCCATCAATGTGGTCGGCAACAGCATCGCTTGTGCGGTGGTGGCCAAGTGGGAAGGGCAACTTGGAGAGACGATCAGTGACGACGCTTACGATGTGCCAAAACTTGATGAAAACGATGTCGTCACCGTACCTGCCTGACGAGCAAAAGGTACGGAACGAAGAATATCCCGGAGCCTGTTGGTTCCGGGAGTTTAGTATTCTGATGATGCGGAATGACGATTTGTCTGGGTACAGCGATTGATCCCTCACGTTACAATGCAAAATATTCCTTTCTCCTGACCGCATGTTCATACGCCATCCGCTGCGCCTTCTGGTTCAATTTCTAGTCTTAGCGACGCTGGTAGCCGGAGCCTCGCTGACGACCTACAAGTTGAGCCAGCGCATGGGGATTTCCGAGCTGCAGACTACGGGGCGATATCGCCTCGACCTTTATGCTGCGAGTCTGGAACGCGAAATTGGTAAGTATGCCTATTTCCCAGCGACACTCGGACTGGAACGGGATGTGCTCAATCTGATGAGCCGTTCTGGTGATATGAATTTGTCCGGCAAGGTTAGCGTCTATCTTGAACAACTCAACGAGCGTGCAGGGACCCTGGCGATCTATGTCATGGACAACAAGGGCAAGGTTTTGGCCTCAAGTAACTGGCGACGCAGTGACAGCTATGTGGGGGAGGACCTTTCGTTCCGGCCTTATTTCAGGGATGCCATGGAAAGTGGAAGCGGTCGCTTCTTTGGTATCGGAACGACGCGCAGTGAACCGGGCTATTACCTCTCTTCGTCATTGGCTGCAGAGGGGCGGACTCTGGGCGTGGCCATCGTCAAGGTCAGCCTTGAGCAGCTCGAAAAATCCTGGTCAACCGTAGAAGCACCGGTTTTTGTGGCCGACGAGAATGGAGTACTCATCCTCAGTTCGGTACCCGACTGGAAGTTTACCATTCTGCGGCCCATCGATGAGAACGCCCGCCGGGCCTTCGACCGAACTCAGCAATACAACCGCCGTGCCCTGCAGTTGCTGGGGGAGAAAGAGGTTGCCAATCTGGGCAACGGAGCCCGTCTGGTGCGAGTGGCCAAAGATAAGCAGGAAATGGTTTCGGTCTTTCCGGTGACCGGGCAGTTTTTATCGCAGGCCCAGCCTCTTGCCGGAACGCCGTGGAACCTGACGGTATTATCCAATATCGATCAGGTCGATGAGATGAGCGTCAGCCGCGCCTCAATCGCCGGAATCAGTACCATTCTGATGTGTTTTCTGGGGGTGATGTTTAACCAGAGACGTCGGCATTTGAGCGATCGATTGGAGGCTCGCGAAGCCTTGCAAAAAGCGCACGATGAACTGGAGCGCAAGGTCGAGGAACGAACGACAGATCTGTCCACGGCCAATCAGAAGCTTCAGGACGAAGTCGCCGAGCGGGTGCGTGCAGAGCGCACCTTGCGCGCTGCACAGGACGAACTGATTCAGGCGGGTAAACTAGCGGTGATTGGTCAGCTTTCCGCCGGCATTGCCCATGAACTCAATCAACCGCTTGCGGCGCTGCGGACACTTTCCAGCAACGCCACTCGCTATCTCGACCGCGGCGATGAACCGACAGCCCGCTCCAATCTTGAACGTATCGCTCAGTTGGTCGATCGCATGGGCTTGATCACCGGCCAGCTCAAGGCCTTCGTCCGCAAATCAAGCGGTCAGCTTCAGCCGGTGGAACTCCGACAGGTCATCAATAATGCGCTTGCTCTTCTCGAAGAACGCTTGACAACAAGTGCTACCCAGGTGGAATTGGATTTCCCTGAGGGTGAGCTTTACTCGTTGGCTGAGGGCAACCGGCTCGAGCAGGTGGTGGTTAACCTGATTGGCAATTCCCTTGATGCCATGCTGGATCTGCCGCATCCGGTGATCGAGCTGGCTGGTATGGAAACCGGTGAGATGATCATTCTTACCGTTCGCGATTATGGCCCTGGTTTGAGTGCGGAAGCACAGACTCGACTATTCGAACCGTTTTTTACCACCAAGGATGCCGGTGTCGGGCTGGGCCTCGGTCTGGCCATATCGGCAGGAATTATCAGTGACTTCGGTGGTAATCTGACGGGCATCAACCATCCTGAAGGAGGCGCCCTGTTTACCCTCGAGATTCCTTCAGCACAGAAGGCAAAGCGCGCATGAATGAGCCGTTGAAAGTCCTGATCATTGAAGACGACGCCGATGTGCGTCTGGGTTGTGAGCAAGCACTGCAGCTGGAGGGTATGCTGACCGAAAGCGTGGCCGGTGCCGAGGAAGCCAAGCGTCGTCTGGGCAAGGATTTCCGTGGGGTCATCGTCAGCGATATTCGCTTGCCGCGCATGGACGGAATGGCCTTTCTCCGCGAAGTTCTCGCCGTCGACCCGGAACTGCCGGTAGTGTTGATTACCGGCCACGGCGACGTGTCGATGGCGGTTCAGGCGATGAAGGATGGCGCTCACGATTTCATCCAGAAACCCTTTTCTCCAGATTATCTTGTCGAGGTGGTTCGCCGGGCACTGGAAAAGCGGCGGCTGGTCCTCGAAGTTCGCGATCTGCGGCATCGGCTTGAAGGCCGTGACCAGATCGAAGGCCGACTGATCGGTAGTGCGCTGGGCATGCTCCGCGTGCGCAAATTGATTGCCGGATTGGCCGACAGCGGCGCAGACGTATTGATTCAGGGGGAAACTGGAACCGGGAAGGAACTGGTTGCCCGTTGTCTGCATGAGACCGGGGTACGCCGCAAGGGCAATTTCGTGGCCATCAACTGTGGTGGATTGCCCGAAACGTTGTTTGAAAGTGAAATATTTGGGCACGAAGCCGGCGCGTTTACCGGCGCTAACAAACGCCGGGTCGGAAAAATTGAACACGCCAATGGCGGAACACTTTTCCTTGACGAAATCGAGAGCATGCCGCAGCCGATGCAAATCAAGTTGTTGCGGGTTCTGCAGGAGCGCACGCTGGAGCGGCTCGGTTCGAACTCGACGATACCGATCGACTGCCGGGTGGTTGCCGCGACCAAGGAAGACTTGCACGTCCTCGCCGAGCAGGGACGCTTCCGGGCGGATTTGTATTATCGCCTCAGCGTGGCGACGGTGACGTTGCCGCCCTTACGCGAGCGTCGCGAGGATATTCCGCTGTTATTCCAGCACTTCCTGCTACAGTCTGCATTACGCCATGGCCGTGCAGAACCGGCCATCGATCAGGTCAGGATTCGCGAACTTGTCGGCTACCATTGGCCGGGCAACGTACGCGAACTGCAGAACGTTGCCGATCGTTGCGTGCTGGGGATCGAAGGCAGCGCCCCGCCCTTTGGCCATGAAATAGACACTCAGCTTCGCCCCTTGGCGGAGACTGTCGAAGCTTTCGAGCGTGCGCTCATCGCCGAAGCATTACGCCAGCATCATGGCAGTCTGGCACGCAGTGCTGAGGCCCTGGGGATGGCGAAAACCACCCTGCACGACAAGATCAAGAAATACGGCCTGGCGGAAGTCGGCACCGCCTGAGCGGCGCCCGCTGGCCGAGTCGGATCAGGGTTGAACCTGGTCAATGGACAGCAATAAATTCTTGCTTCCGGGTTTGACCTTGCGCGCGACGCCGTAAAGATCGCCTGTTGAACTTTTCGCCATGCCTGACTTTGCTACTCGCGCTTCGATGGTAAGCAGTTTCTGGCTGGAGATTTTCTGCCCGCCCGGAAGCGCCATCGAGTCATCCAGCTGAAAGCTGAGCGGCAAATCAGCGACGCGGCCACGCTTGACGGCCAGAGGCATGCGCGAACCTTCCTCAGTGCGGGCAAAAATAAAGAGCAGATCGTTGGGTTGGGCTTGAGCGGCAAGCTTTCCACTCAGAGAAACGGTTCCGCTGATGGTTTCCGCCGGAAAGCTGGGCTTGCTCACCGGCTTGCCCCCCGATTTGGCAACCATTTCCTGTGCCTTCTCGATCGCGGTGCCCAGGGATTTAGCATCCTCGGATTCAGGGTCGAGTTGTTGCAGCAAGGCTCTCCAGTACTTGATGGCGGCCAAAAAATTTTTGCGCTCTATGGCTTCTGCGCCGGCCAGGAAAAGCGCTTGCGGTTCATTAGGGTCAATTTTGAGGGCCTGGGCAATCAACCGACTGGGCTTGCCAGCAAAATTGCCATCGCTGATCTGCAGCAGTACTTCGGCATAGTCGGCCAACAGGGTCGGATTCTCGTCGACCATTGCTCCTCCATGGCTGTAGGCTTCGGCTGAAGCCTCAAAGCGTCCGAGGGACTTGTAGGAACGGGCGAGCATGACCCAGCCCTTGGTGTCCTCGGGATTGGCTTTGAGTCTGGCGACAAGTTTGTCGAGCAATATGTCGATCTGCTGGGTATTCATTTGCGTCCGGGTGTGGACTGGATCCAGGGCTTGCGGTGATCCGAGCAAGACATAACCGGCGCTGGCTGCCAGCGGAATGAGAACAAAAAGGATCAACGCCGTTTTTCGCCCGCGTGGGGCTGCCGGGAGTGTTGTTTCTTCGGTAACCTCCTCGAGCAGGCGGCGCTGCAATTCCTGCTTGGCCTGAATGAAATCAGCTTCGGCCAGCGAGCCTTCAGCGCGCTCATGTTCAAGCTCGGTCAGATGGTCACGAAGGATGTCGAGATTAGCTTCGCGTCGGGCCAGTGCCGTAGAAACCCTCGGGCTGCGCAGCAAGGGCGGCAGCACTATGGCCAGGACGATTACGGTTAGCGCGAGCGCCGCAAGGATGAAACCAGTCAGAGGGGTCATTGAATGGGGTCCTGGCGTTGGAGCAGGCGTTCGGCCTGCTGTTGATCTTCGGCGCTGAGCGGCGCGTCCTTAATGGCGATATTGCGACGGCGCAGGTATATGAACAGGGCCACCAGCGCGCCAACAAAAAACAGCAGCGGGCCAAACCATAAGAGCACTGTCGTTGCCTTGAGCGGCGGGCGATAACGTACAAAATCACCATAGCGACTGACCATGAAATCCATGATCTCGCTGTCGCTCTTATTGTCGTTGATCAGGGTGCGGATTTCGCGGCGCAGATCCTGCGCCAGTTCGGCATTCGACGCCGATAAGGATTCGTTCTGACAGACCAGGCAGCGCAATTCCGACGATATCGCCACGAGTCGCTTCTCGGTGGCTTCATTCTGCGCCAGAGGAGCCGCCTCCTTGGCCTGAGCCGAGAGCGCTGCCAGGATCAGGCATATGAGGGTGAGCCAGATTTTCATTTGGACAACTCCGCGACCAGGGGCAGAATTTTTGCCGAAAACGCATCGGGGGTGATCGGGCCGGTGTGCTTCATGCGGATGACTCCCGCCTTGTCGATGATGTAGGTCTCGGGTACGCCGTAGACGCCATAGTCGATGCCGACACGGCCATCGAGATCCAGCGCGGTCAGGGTGTAGGGATCGCCGTGCCGATTCAGCCACACGTTGGCGCGCTCAATGGCCAGCTTGCGTTCTCTGTCAGCAGGAAGCTTATCCATGTCGAATTCGGCATCACCACGCACTTCCTTGTAATTGAGTCCGACCAGCGTGACCGTCTTGCTGCGGGCGATTTCAACCAGCACCGGGTGTTCCTGCCGGCAGGAGACGCACCAGGTCGACCACACATTGAGCAGCCATACCTTGCCGAGCAAGTCCTTGGGGGTAAAGGTCTGCCCCGAAGCGTTGAGCCTTTCCAGAGAAAACTGCGGCGCGGGTTTGCCGACCAGCGGCGAAGGAACATCCCGCGGATTGAGGTTGAGCCCGACGGCCAGCAGCACAACGAGGACGACAAAGCCGATCAGCGGCCAGAGAAATCGATTCATGACCATCAGTCCTTAAGCTTTTTCAACAAGCACCGTGGTCGCCACGGACGCTGAATGCGATTTGATGCGGTAGCGGCGATCAGCCATGGCGACAAACCCGCCGAGCGCCATCAGGATGGCGCCACCCCAGATCCAGTCGACAAAGGGCTTGTAATAGACGCGGACCGCCCAGGCGGCCTCCGGTCGCGCCCGGTCAATCGGTTCTCCGAGCGAAACATAAACGTCGCGGGTGACGCCGGTATCGATCGCGGCCTCGGTCATCGGCATCGACGAGGTGAGGTAATTGCGTTTTTCCGGATTCATTTTGCGCACAAATTTCCCATCCTGAAGCAGATCGATATCACCCACTAGCGCCATATAGTTTGGCCCCTTTTCCTGGCTGACCCCATTGAATTGGAAGGTATAGTCCGCCACGGTGACCGTGTCGCCGATCTCCATCTTCACGTCTTTTTCCAGCTGGTAGCCATTGACCAGGGCGACCCCGAGAACGAAGGCGGCGACCCCGATGTGGGCCAGATGCATGCCGAAGAAACTCAGCGGTTGCCGGAACAGTGCGCTGACCGCCGATTGTCCGCCGCGAGTGGCTTGCACCCGCTGAGCAATATTCAGCAGGCAGCTCAGCACAATCCATACGGCCAGCAACAGACTCAAGGCCACCATCGGTTTCCATTCGCCAAAGAAGAACGGCGCAATCATTCCCACCGCCGCGGCGGTTAAAAACGCCCAGCGCAGCAGCCGTGCCAACTCGCCTACGCTGGCTTGTTTCCAGCGGGCAAACGGCGCTACACCCATCAGGAACAACGCTGGAAGCATCAGCGGGGCGAAAACCGCGTCGAAGTACGGCGGGCCGACCGAGAGCTTGCCGGCGCCCAGCGCGTCGATCAGTAGCGGGTAGAGCGTTCCGAGCAGCACCGTCGAGCAGGCCACGACCAGCAGCACATTGTTGGTGAGCAGGAAGGATTCCCGTGAGAGCAGCGCGAAGCGTCCGCCGAGGCCGACTTTCGGTGCCCGCCAGGCGAACAAGGCGAGTGAGCTGCCGATCACTGCGACGAGGAAAACCAGAATGAAAATGCCGCGCCGCGGATCGGTGGCGAAGGCATGCACCGAAGTGAGTACGCCGGAACGGACCAGGAAGGTGCCGAGCAGCGAAAGAGAGAAAGCCGAGATCGCCAGCAGCACGGTCCAGTTCTTGAAGCTGCCGCGTTTTTCCGTCACCGCCAGCGAGTGAACCAGCGCCGTGCCGACCAGCCAGGGCATGAACGAGGCGTTTTCCACCGGGTCCCAAAACCACCAGCCGCCCCAGCCCAGCTCGTAATACGCCCACCACGACCCGAGGGCAATGCCCAGCGTCAGAAAACACCACGCGGCCGTGGTCCACGGGCGCGACCAGCGGGCCCAGGCGGCGTCGAGCTGGCCCGAGAGCAATGCCGTCACGGCGAAGGCATAGGCGACTGAGAAGCCGACGTAGCCCATGTAGAGCATCGGCGGGTGGAAAATCAAACCCGGGTCCTGTAGTAAGGGGTTGAGATCACGTCCCTCGCCAGCACCCGGAAGCAAGCGGTCAAAGGGGTTCGAGGTCAGCAGGATGAATAGCAGGAAGCCGGCGGTGACCAGTCCCAATACGCCGATCACCCGGGCGATCATGGCGTCGGGTAACTGCTTTGAAAACAGCGAAACCGCCAGCGTCCACATCACCAGCATGACCACCCATAGCAGTAATGAACCTTCGTGACCACCCCAGACCGCAGCAATCCGGTATTCCAGAGGCAGCAGGGAGTTCGAATGCTGGGCCACGTAGATTACCGAAAAATCGTTCTGTACGAAGGCGGTGGTCAGGCAGGTGAACGCACAGGTCAGAAGAAAGGCCTGTGCCATGGCGGCAGGGCGGGCGATGGCAATCCATCCAGCGCGCTGCTGATGAGCGCCGATGAGAGGGAGAATCCCTTGTGCGAGCGCGACACATAACGCAAGGATCAGAGCGAAGTGTCCAAGTTCCGGAATCATGGCGGCGTTTTCCTGATTTATTGCTTGATGGTTTTTGTGGTGGCTTCAACTGCCGCCTTGTTGATGGCTGCACGAGCGTGAGCATCTCCAACCGCTTTTGCGGCCTCGGGGGGCATGTAGTTTTCGTCGTGCTTGGCGAGGACTTCGGTAGCAGCAAAAACGCCGCCCTCACCTATTTTCCCTTGCGCGACGGCGCCTTTCCCTTCTTTGAAGAGATCGGGAAGGATGCCCCTATAAGTGACCGTCAGCTCTTTGTCCGTATCGGTAATGACAAAACGCAGGGTAACTCCGTCGGCTTCGCGTTGGATCGAACCCTCCTTGACCAGCCCGCCGATGCGGAAGGACTTTCCCTTGGGGGCCTCTCCGGCAGCGACCTGGGTGGGCGAGAAGAAGAACACCAGATTGCTCTGGAAAGCATTGAGCACCAAGGCGGCTACCAGTCCGAGGACGGCCAATCCGCCAATAATCAAGGCGATTCTCTTGTGACGTGTTTTCAAAGCTTACCCTTGTGCTGGTGGTGGATGATCTGCGGAAGGATCGGTTTTTTCGGCGCGAAACTGGCGTTTAAGGCGCGTGATCAGGCTCTTCCGACCCTGAAACAGCAGAAGGGGTTCCAAAGTCATCAGAATAACCATGACAAATACGGATCCCCATACGTATGGACCGTGATTGCCCATGCTCAGAAATTCAGAAAAACTGTTCCAGTACATGATCTACCTCGTGCCTGTCAGTTCAGTGCGCACCCAATCCGTGTGCTGCTCACGTTCGAGAATAATCACTCGCACTCGCATCAGGGCAACCGCGATGGAATACATCCAGCAGGCCAGGGCGCAGAGCAGCATACCCCAAAGCATGGTGGTGGCCATCGAAGGCGATTTGGTCAGGCTGACCGAGGAACCTTGATGCAGGGTGTTCCACCACTTTACCGAGAAATAAATGATCGGAACATTGACCACGCCGACCAGCGCCAGAATGGCGCCAGCCTTGTCGGCGCGGCGAGGGTCGTCAATCGCCGATTGCAGGGCGATGAATCCGACGTAAAGAAAGAGCAGGATCAGTTCCGAGGTCAGTCGGGCGTCCCATACCCACCAGGCGCCCCACATCGGCTTGCCCCACAGAGCGCCAGTCCATAGCGAGAGAAAAGCGAAAAGCGCGCCGGTCGGTGCCAGTGCCGTAGCCATCATGCCCGACAGGCGGAAGTTGAAGGCCAGGCCCAGAGCCGCCCAGAAGGCCAGGACCAGATAGATGAACATGGACATCCACGAGGCCGGGACGTGCAGAAAAATGATGCGATAACCTTCGCCCTGTTGTGCATCGGTGGGAGCGACCAGAAAACCAATATATAAACCGGCAATGCCAAATACGGCGGCCAGTGTCCAGAACCAGGGGATCATTTTTCCGGCCAGCGGATAAAAAGCCTGCGGGCTGGCGAATTTGAAAACGTTAATCAGTTTGTCGCTCATTCCAAAGCAATCCGTAAAGCCGCGGCGGTTGCCCACGGCGCAAAAAATACACCGGCCAGTGTTAGTGCGCCGAGCAAAGATAGATGAGCCTGCGCGCCAAGTCCGGTTACCGTCGCATCGACCGCTCCGGCACCAAAAATCAGTACCGGAATATACAGCGGAAGAACTAGTAGCGACAGTAACACACCGCCGCCGCGGACGCCCAGTGTCAGCGCGGCACCGATGGCGCCAATGCCGGACAGTGCCGGAGTGCCGATCAGCAACGAGACGGTCAGTATCCACAACGCGTCATTCGACAGGTCAAACTGGATGCCCAGCACCGGGGCCAGTAAGGCCAGTGGCAACCCGGAAACCAGCCAGTGCGCCAACACCTTGCCGAGCACGATCAGCCCGAGCGGTTGCGGGGCCAGAGCCAGTTGCTCGAGGGTGCCGTCACGATGGTCATCGGCAAACAAACGGGGGAGGGAAAGCATGGTAGCCAGCAGGGCCGCGACCCACAACACCCCGGGCGCCAGTTTGCGCAACAAATCCGCTTCCGGCCCGACACCGAGCGGAAACAGGCTGACCACAATGATGAAAAAGAACAGTGCTGAAACGATGTCCGAGCGGCGGCGCAGGGCAAGTTTCAAGTCGCGTCCGATGATCGCGGTGATGAGTTTCAGCATCGGGTTAGCTTAAACGCAATTCGTGCACCGTGCCGGTAGGCACGTCTACCGCCTGGTGTGTGGTCAGTACGGCCATGCCGCCGCGCTGCAAGTGCGCACCGATCAGGCCGGCAACCCGTTCAATCGCCAGGGCGTCAAGCGCCACGTACGGTTCGTCCAGAACCCACAATGCGCGACGTTCATTAACCAGTCGAGCCAGCGCCACGCGTCGTTTCTGCCCCTGCGAAAGATAACGGCAGGCCAGATCTTCGCGCCCCGCCAGGCCCATCTGTTCGAGTGCGTCGAGGGCGGCGCCTTCGTCGAGGTTCTCGTCGGCGAGTTTGGCTGAAGCCAGCAGGTTTTCTAGCGGCGTCAGTTCTTCCTTGATAGCATTGGCGTGCCCAAGGTAGCACAGCTCACGGCGAAACTCTTCGCCGTGACGGCTGATCCGCTCGCCCTGCCAGCGAATTTCGCCGGCAGCTGGTTGCGACAGGCCACAAAGCATGCGCAGCAGGCTGGTCTTTCCTGAACCATTACTGCCCTGCAAATAAAGGAGCTCTCCGCCGCTCAGACGGAATCCGACACCAGAAAACAGGCGTCGTTCACCGCGAATACATTCAAGGTTGGAGACTTCGAGCATGAGATGAAACCCTAGAGCAGAAGATGTCCAGCAAGTTTAGCGTCAGAGTCACTGAAATGACATAGAAACTGAGTTGCGGCTAGCTGTCTCAGGCTGCATGGGCGTAAAAAAATATTCATAGCATATGGGGTTGGGCAGAAAGCGTTAGAAATACGCAAGACACAATTATCGCAGACGTGGCGTCGTTGCCGGTCTGTGATTTGGATTTCTGGAATGAGTTCAAATAAATGGAGCGCTTAACAAGCGCTCCATTCTGCTGCTGAAAATGTGTGGTTGGTTCGATGTTTGTTAGTGCGAGCGCTATTCGTCCTCGGGCTCCTCGTATTCCTTCGGTAGCTTGTGAGCGATGCCCTTGTGGCAGTCGATACAGGTCTTGCCCTCTTCTTTCGCCTTCATGTGTTTCCTGTAGGGAGTCTGTTTCTGCAGATCAGGGCTCATGGCAGCAAAATTGTGGCAATTTTGGCATTCACGGGAGCCGCTGGCCTTCATTCGTTCCCACTCGTGAGTAGCCATAGTCATGCGCTTGGCTTCAAACTTTTCTTTCGTGTTGATATCGCCGGTGAGTTTTCCCCATAACTCCATGCTGGCTTTTGCCTTGCGCAGCATTTTGTGTGTCCAGTCCTTGGGTACATGGCAATCCGGGCAGGTAGCACGTACCCCGGTTCGATTACTGTAATGGATGGTTTCCTTGTATTCCTGATAGACGTTGTCACGCATTTCGTGACAGGTTATGCAGAACTCCATCGAATTGGTTGCTTCCAGCGCAGTATTAAAGCCGCCCCAAAAAATAATTCCCGTGACGAAGGAAACAGCGATGATCGACAGCAGTGAATATTTCGCGCTCGGCTTGGAAAGTATGGCCCAGCAACGTTTCATAGTCTCGGAGAAATTGTTTGCCATAAATTGTTGCTCCAAAAATCATCAGTTTCGTAGAGCGGTGTCAAACAGACGGCACCGATTTCATTTCGAGCAATGCTTCAGGTTTGTTATTGGAATGTGTAGTTGTACATGGCAAACACGGTATTTACACTGTAATTCGGAGCGGTCTGGTTGGTTGGCAGCATCGTCGCCGGTGTGTATCCGTATTGGTAGGCGTTGTAGAAATAATCGTTAGATCTGAGATTTTGGTACATATAGCCCATGACGACTTTTGAGACTTTGTCGATCTTGTAGCTACCGGTGAATCGAAACTGAATCATCTTGCTCGTGATATCGGGTGTCGCCCCGCAACTGGCATTGCTTGCGTCGGTGCAAGTAGTTACAGGGTATTGCGTTTGAGTCGAGTAACCTGCTTTGCCGTACGAGTAAGTCAAATCTTCGCTCAGATCCAGTTTGCCGCCCATCAGCCCTTTCTGCTTGCCATTCAGACCAACGGTGTGGTCAGTATTGGACATCTGATTGGTCCAAAGACCAGATGTGGTTGTAGTCGGCAGGATGACTGTCGTGCTTCGACCAGCCTCGCTTAACAAATTTCTCTGCTTTGCTTGCCAGCTGTAGTAGGCGGAAACCATACTGTTTTCTGAAAGTGTGTAGCTGGCATCAAGATTAATACTTGTAGAACTGCCATCCTGAACGCCAAGAGTGGAGTCGTATTTATCCTGCCGAAAACGCCCATTCAAACCGAGATTGAGCCGCTCGCTTGCCTGCCAGCTTGCGCCCAGCTTGTACAGACTCTCTTTGCGGGAGGCATCAAAGAAGGCTACATAACCAAAATTTTCAAAACCTTGGTTAACCGCCTGCATTGGGTTATAAAAAGAGCTGTTGATGTCCGCCCTCCGCCGCCCATAGGTGTAACCAGCATTCAAAGTGATGTCATCGCTGGCCTTGACTCGGTAGGTCAACGCCAACTTGTTCTCGTTGCTTTCCGGAACCTGAGCGCATGATGCGGTTGTGTAATAACCCACAGGCGCCGCCGAGCCTTGGGCATTGTTGGCAAGACTGTTATTGCACCAGCGTTTGACTTCCTCGTACTCGTAGCCGAAATGGACGGTCTGTTTTTTGTCGATACGGTAGTCGCCAGCGAACTCAATCTGGGTTTTCTTGTTGCTCATCGGGGTATTAACTGAGTTTCGGGTAACACCACCCAGATCAACGAAGGAAAAAGTATTCGATGTGGTCTGGTTGTTTCTCTCGTTAAATTTCATCGACGCGAAGAGAACCAGATCCTTAGTGGTCTGGTTGGTCAGCTTCAAGTTGGCGTGCGTGGATACGACCAGACCATTAAGCGAACCGGTCGGGAGCGAGGTCATCGTTCCTGGCGTATAAGTTCCGCTGTAACTTTCGTTCTGCGTATTGCGGCCGTAGGAAAACCCTCCGGCCAGTTTCGTCGTTGAGGTGAGGGCTGCTCCTCCGGTCAGATTCAACTGATGGAAGCTGTTGCTCGGTGGCGTGCTCATGCTGTTGATGAAAAAACCACTTGCTCCCGGTGACGTGCCCGATGCCGAAGTGCTCTGAAGGGGGTCTGCCCAGGAAAGGTTGGTATAGCCATCGCGGAACATGGAACCGTAATAACTCGCCGTAAAATGATTTTTATCCCCGAGCCAGTTTAGCGCCAGATTATAGGTGTCCGTCTTGTAGTTGGTAGGGTTCATGAGGATGGCGATACCCTCCTTCGTGTAGCTATTCCCACCCAAGGTTGCTCCATCACTCGAAGCTGCGATCAACTTCGCCCCGGATTGTTCCAGTCGATTGAATTCGAAACTTGTGCTCCAGCGCGTGTCGAAGTTGTAACCGGCCGAAAACGTAGAATTTTTTCGATCAGAATGAACGCCTTCATTCTGGAAAGACGCTTGTTGATTGGTGGTAAGCGCTCTGGTGCCGGGCGAGGTTGTGTTAACAACGCCAAATGACGAGGGCAAATTGAAGTTATTTCCGCCCATCGAACCCTGAAAAGGGGTCTGATAAGAGTCGGTGATGTTATGGCGCAGTTCGTCGTAATTGATTCCAAGGTTCCATCTGCCTTGATCGCTTACCCCGGTGTTCAAGCTGCGAGAAGTGGTTCCGAGATTGGCGCCGCTCGCGTTCCAGCGGACCGTACCACCTTCATTTTCATAGGCATCGCCACCACGCACATTGAAGTTTCCAATGAGGCTGCCGCCCTTCTTGTCCAATCCGTTGTATTCGCCAAACTTTGCTGAACTTTGTGATGTGTTTCGGGTACCGATTTCAATTGAATTGGTTGGTTTCGTAAGTGCTGCGATATCGTCATCATCGCCTTCAGCCAGAGCCAGTGCAGGAAATGCCATCATGGCTGCTATTGCCCCCTTAACTGCCAGAGTCAGCATATTAAGGGCCAAATTCCTTGTATCTGCTTTCATCTTGGATTCCCTAGGTTAGCGGTGCAAGAAGGCGCCAGCCGGACTATTTGACCCATGAACCATGACGTGACAGTTCATACAGGCGCGTCCGACCGCGCTCGTACTTGGGTTGGAATTAGAAGGAAGCAATCCGCCCTGCAAGCCGGCAGCCGCTTTCCCATAAGGGGCATTACTGTTGTGTGGGCCATCATGACATTCGTCGCAAAGGAACGGGGCGCGCGATTTCAACAGTGGCGCGATATTGGAACCGTGAGGCGTATGACAATTCGTACAGTCTTCTGTTGCTGGCTGATGTTCCCAGAGGAATGGGCCGCGTTTTTCCGCATGGCAATTCCAGCAGGTCTCATTAACCGTATTGCGCTTGATCAATTTATTGCCGGCAGAACCATGGGGGTTATGGCAGTCAGCACAAGCCACTTTGCCGACTTCGATCGGGTGCGTCGAAATCTTGTGGATGTCAGCACGTTGTTCTTTGTGGCAGGTAAAGCAGACTTGAGTCTGGGTGAATTTTCCGAGAACCTTGTCTACGGGTTGGTGGGTTTCGTGACAACTATTGCATGCCAAGCCACTGTTTTGATGCTGGCTGCCGTCCCAGTGGGTTCGCTTGGTTCCCTTGTGACAGGTCAGGCATGGTTCTGCTCGTTCCTTTTCATCGGAAATCGGGTAGACGCCTTTCTTGAATACGATGTCAGGCGCTGCTCGGCCTTTGACGTTCGGGTCTCCCTTGAGATGCTTTTCGCTATCACCGTGACAGGACTGGCAGTTGGGCGTGCGACTATCCCCTTTAACGCCGTGCTTGGTTTGATAGATCGAGAGGATGGGCGTGGCTTCGCTTTCATCGTGACAACGCGTACAGATCGCATCTTTCTTGAGCGCGTCCTTGGCTACTGTGGATTTTGGCGTATTGCCGAAATTGGTCTCCGGCAAGTTGATCCCGGCTGCCCATAGCGACGGAATTGCCGCCATATAACCAATAAGCAGGCAGGCCACAAAAGATTTCCGATTTACTCTCATTATTTCCCCTGAACCGAATGTACTGGCCTAAATAAGACGGGCATAGATACCTATTGCATCAGAATCCATGCAATCAGGTTCTTTACCTGAGCCTCATCCTTGGTTTTAGTGATCCGGTGATTCTCCATGTGTCCGTCGGAAAGCTTGACCTTTTCACCTGAAGTAATGTGCGCAACCAACTTGTCCTGAGCGTCTTCCTGCCCTTTAAACTTGTAAGCAATCGCATGGTAGGAAGGGCCTTCTTTTTTCTTTTCAATAGCGTGGCAGCGCAAGCAACTTTCCTTGCGCGCAAGGGCTTTTGCGGCCACCGCGTCGATGGCCATGGCTGATCCGGTAAAGCTAGTGATAAGCAGCCCGGCTGTAGCGCCAAGCAAAAGCCCTGAATGCTTAAATGGTCTGTTAATCATGGCGCCCCCTGCCGTTGATCTACATCAGACTGGAATTACTGAGCCAGAATCCACTGCACAAGATTCTTGATCTGATCCATGTCTTTTGGTGGCGATGTCTTAACGATCTTATGTTCTTCTTCGTGACCATCGGCGAACTTGGCCTTTTCGCCTGAGGTGATGTGTTCGATCAGTCGTGCTTCAGCACCGGGCTTGCCCTTATATTTTTCAGCGACGCTTTTGTAGGGGGGGCCGTCCTTTTCCTTGTCAATGGCATGGCATTTCAAGCAGTTGTTTTGCTTGGCAAGTGCTCTGGCTGCATCAACATCGACTGCGTTTGCAACAGGCACGACTAAACTAAGAGCAAGCCCAGCTAACATCGAGGGTAAAGTCAGGAAGGATGGATAATTCATATATTTCTCCTTGTATGCTGTCTGGGCGCTTAACCCTTGGATGGGTCTTTGGATCCTGTTATTGCATTCTGATGGCGAAGATGATTTTGGGATATAGGAGACAGATGATGTTTATCATAGGAATATTCCTAACGAAATTAGGAGCACGCCTAACTATTGGAGTCAATCAAGCGATTCTTGATGGCGTAGCGCACCAGTTCGACTTGATTTGCGAGATTCATCTTGTTCAGGATATGCGTTTTGTGAGTGCTGACTGTTTTAATGCTTAAGGAGAGTTCAACTGAAATTTGTGTCAGGCTCTTGCCTTGGATTATCCCGCTCAGTATTTCAAACTCTCGATTGGAAAGCCGGGTGTGAGGCAGCGCTTCTTTGGGCTGTGAGACGTTGATAGCAAGTAAATCAGCCACTTTCTGGCTGACGAATACCCCGCCCATGGCCACCTTGCGAATTGCCGGCAGGAGTAGATCGCTATCGCTTTCTTTGGAAAGAAAGCCCGCGGCTCCGGCGCGAATCGCGCGCACAGCATACTGTTCCTCCTGATGCATGCTGAAGACCAGAATTGGCAGTTTTGGGCGCTCGGTTTTGATCAATTTGATCAGATCGATACCATTACGGCCAGGCATTGAAAGATCTAGCACTAGGAGGCCCCAGTCCCGCTCACGAACCATTTTTAGTGTGTCTGCGCCATTTGCCGCTTCGCCCGCAACGACCAGATCGTCGGTGTCAGCAAGAATATTCGCTAGACCGTTGCGAATGATGGCGTGATCATCGGCGACCAGTACGTCAATCTTCATGACTTGTCTCCTGTCGAGTCCAGTTGGTTCATCGGTACGCTGACTCTGATGGCAGTACCTCCTTCTGGCTGGTTGGTAAAAGTGAACGTGCCACCAAGTGCGGTTGCACGTTCGCGCATACTGATCAGCCCAATACCGATTTTTCGAGCACTCGGGGCAAAGCCTTTTCCGTTGTCAATGATGGTCAGCACGAAATTTCCGCTATCAGCCACCAACTGGATATTCACATGCGTTGCTTCGGCATGCCGAACGATGTTCGTCAACGATTCCTGCACAATACGAAACATAGCGGTCGCCAGAGCGTCACTCTCGATGAATTCAGCTGCCGGGAGGTTAAGCGTGATTTCAATTCCGCTTCGCTTGGAAAGTTCTCCGGCTTGCCAAATGACGGCTTCTCCAAAACCCAGATCGTCAAGGATCTGTGGCCGGAGTTCGGTCGAGATACGGCGCACAGCGGCAATAGCGGTGTCGAGCAAATGCCGCATCGTGTCCAGCTTGTCGTGTTGAATCGGGCGCCCTTCTCTTAGGCGTCCGTTCAGCCATGAAAGATCGAGTTTTAGCCCTGTCAATTGTTGGCCAAGATCGTCATGCAGCTCGTGAGCAATCCTTGTGCGTTCCTGTTCCCTAACCTTTTGAAGTGCTGCAGAAAGTTTACGCAGCTGCCGGTTCGATTCCTTTTGCTCGGCTTCTGCCTGGCGACGTAGAGTGATGTCACGCAGCACGGCAGTGAGTTGAAACTTTCCACCAATAAGAGTTTTAGAAATTGAAGATTCAATCGGGAATTCTCGACCGTTGGTATGCCGCCCAGAAAACTCTTCTGGGGGACTAAGTGCAAGTGAGTCTGGATCGGAGTAAAAATTGTCATTGAGATACTTGCGAAATGCAATTTGCTGCGTTTCAGAAATAAGGTCCTCTATCTGCCTACCTGAGGATTCTTCCACAGACAATCCGAACATGCGTTCAGCAGCCGGATTGAACAAGATAATGGCCTGCTTTTCGTCGATAGCGATGATGGCATCTGTAACTGACTCAATAGTCCGATGGTATCGATCATCGGACTCACGCAATGCCTCTGACAGTAAATGCTCTCGGGATAGTTCGCGAATTAGCAATGCGGCAGCGAAGATGATGAAAACACATACTAATCCTGCACCCAAGGCGATCGGAGTTGCGGTTTCACGCCATGAGGCCAGTGCCTCGTCCTGTTCGTTTGTCACGCTGACCAGTAAAGGGAATCGCTTTACGCGGCCGAGGGAAAAGACTTGCTGGGTTCCGTCACCGCTGATGTGAATCACCGTGCGCAGGGCGCCTTCTGGAACTGACAGTGTTTCGGCATCCAACTCGATAGCCTGTTCTCCAATCGAGTTTTCACGGTGCGGCTTGCTGGCGACTAAAATACCATCGGTGCGATAAAGAGCGATCGGTCGGACAAAATCAAGTTCCATGAACTCGTAAAGTTTCTCGAAATAATCCAAACTTACCGCAGCGACGATAATTCCGCGATACTTGCCATCAGAGCCAAAAATTTTCCGTGCCAAGTGAAGCGTCCAGCTTTTGTCACTGAGTCTCCTTACTGGTCGACTGATAAAAAGAGATTCCTTCTTGTCCGCTGAAAAGTTTTTGAAATACTCTCGGTCTGTGACCGATATCCGTGAGGCGGGGTAATTTCCTGAGGAGTTGATTACTCGGCCATCGACATCTACGATGAACAAGGTACTTATCCGAGTTATTCCAGTAATACGCGCACTCAGTAACAGGTGAACCGGGAAACTGTCGAGTGAGAATTGGCTGCCATAAGCGGTTTGAAGTCGGTCCTGTATCCCTTTCAGAATCAGATCGGAGGTATCGAATGCCTCTTCTGTCTGTTCCATAAGCATTTTTGTGATGCTCAAGGTTTCCAGTTGAGCGTGAGCCAGTTCACGTTTTCGCATATCCAGTGTCAGCAACAAAACTGCTGCTACGATCAGAAAAATCGTCAGCAGAGTAAGTAGTGACACCGCAGTTTTAGGGCGAATAGTCAATGGCATAGGACACAACTCTACACCATTCGGCTGTTGAGAAAAAAGGAAGGGTTGATTCTTGTCAATTACTGCTCGAAATGAGTGGAGTTGCCGGTATATGTTGATGTTTTGGTTTATATATCGCGATGTGAGATATAACTCCTTAACCTCGTGAGATAGAATGCATGCTAATGAAGAAGAAAAATACAGATTGAATTATTCCGAGAAGGTCTTCGCTCGCGAAATAACTACTGAGCTAATTTGACGGATATGTTCTGGCGTGCAAGCAACAAATATATTAAATACTTTCAGCCAGCGCATACGCGTCTGCGGCATAGTGCAGGGTGTTGGATTTCGGCCGTTTGTCTGGAGGTTGGCTAAGGAGCTCGATCTAAAGGGTTGGGTCAGAAATGATGCACATGGTGTGGAAATCGAGGTTTCAGGCGCAGAGGACCAAGTAAATAATCTGGTCGAACGTCTGAGGCTTGAGTTGCCAGAGGCTGCTCGGATTGATTCGATTTCCATTCGTGAAACAACCTTGCAGTGCTTTGCCGAAGATTTTTTCATCCTGAATAGCCGTGGTGGCCGCTCGCTTCCCATGATCGGTCACGACACGGCGGTATGTCGCGACTGTTTGGCCGAACTTTTTGATTCGGAGAACCGGCGCTGGCGTTATGCTTTTTCATACTGCACCAACTGTGGGCCTCGTTACACAATAAGCCGTGGGTTACCTTATGCGCGTGAGCGCACGAGTTTCAAACCCTTCATTCCCTGCGGTAAATGCCAGAATGAATATCGGCGCTCGGGCGGGCGGCATTTTCAGAACGAGGCCGTCGCCTGCCCACGCTGCGGTCCAAAGATTGCCATGCTCGATGCCGAAGGCAGAACCGTTGCCGGTGATCCGGTCGAACAGGCGCTGGCCATCCTGCGGCAAGGGAAAATTCTAGCCATCAAGGGACAGGGCGGTTTTTATTTGTCGTGTGATGCGACAAGTGCGAAGGCCGTTGCCCTGTTGCGGACGAGAAAACACTACAACGAGAAGCCACTTCCGGTGATGCTGGCCAATACCCTCTCAGCAAGAGCACTGGTTTATCTGGGGGTCGGAGAGCCCGGACTGCTTGCCATGCCGGAGCGCCCCATTATCCTGCTGAAGAAGCGGGCGGGTTGCGATGAGGCATTGCCTGGCGTTTCTGAAGGATTTGTCTGGCAAAGCATCATGTTGCCGAGCACTCCATTGCACTACATGCTCTTCCATGAGGCCGCCGGGCAGCCGCACGGCGTGGCCTGGCTGGATTTGCCGCAAGAAATGGCACTGGTGATGACCGGAGCAAGCTCGGATTCGGAACCTCTGCTGATTAGTAATGACGATGCTCTGAGGCATCTGTCCGGGGTTGTCGATGGCTTCCTGGTGCATGATCAGGAGATCGCTGTCCGATGCGATAGCAGTGTCGCTCGATCGGGGATGGGCGGGTTGCAATTTATACGCCGTGCGCGAGGTTACGCGCCACGGGCCATCCGGCTGTTGCGTTCCGGACCGCCGATCTTGGCCGTCGGTGGGCGATGCAAAAATACCGTGTGCGTCACCCGAGGTGATGAGGCCTTTGTTTCGCCGCATATCGGTGATCTGGATCATGCTTCGGTGTGTACCTATTTCGAAGAAACCATCAACAATCTCATCAGGTTCCTCGAGGTCAAGCCAGCGTTGGTTGCGCACGATCCTGACGGGGATATTCACGCGACACGTTTTGCTCTCGACTATGCGCGGCAAAAGGGCATTCCGGCGCTGGCCGTGCCGCGTCACCACGCGCATGTAGCGGCAGTGCTCGCCGAGCATCAAATTGACGGCCCGGTGACCGCGCTTTCGCTCGATGGCGATGGCATTGATGCGGTCGGGGGGCTTTGGGGCGGAGCGCTTTTACGTGTTGATGGCGTTGATGTTGAATCAATCGGACATATGATTCCTCTTTATCTGGCCTCTGGAATTGGCGCAAAGGAACCGTGGCAGGTGGCTGCTGCCGTTCTGCATCAGATCGGCAAAGGACACGAGATTGAACAGCGCTTCCATGCTCAGCAGGGAGCCACTGCCGTAGCGCAACAATTGGAGAACCCGACTGTTAGAGCTTCCAGCTCTGGCTGCTACGTCAATGCCATGGCCGGTTTGCTGGGCATAAAGCCTATCCTGGCTTTTGAGGGGCAGGCAGTGAGGTTGCTTGAAGGATTGGCCGAACAACATGGCGATGTCGCGCCCTTAGCCGACGGATGGATCATTGCCGATGGCAATTTGAGCTTGCTGCCGATGTTTAGCATTCTGGCTGAGGAAAAAGACGCCTATCGAGGCGCGGCCTTGTTCCATTCCACTTTGGCGGCGGCGCTGGCGGAATGGATCAGCCTCTTTTCGCCGACCGGTGGCACCATCATTGGTACGGGAAGCTGCTTGCTGAATTCTGTTCTTGCCCGTGGCTTGCGGGCGAACCTTAACGTCAGGGGCCTGCATTTAATTGAGTCCCGGCGCTTACCGCCCAACGATGGCAGCCTGGCGATCGGTCAGGCGTGGGTCGCTCAGCACTATCTACTGGGCGACGGGCCTAGGGGTCAGGAAAACTAGCGATTTACGAAGGTCGGTTTGTAGCCGAGAGATGCTCTGATCCTTTCGGCGACCACTTCCGCCTCACTCCGGGTTTTGTACGGTCCGAGATGGACGCGATGCATTCCGCCGCTGGCGTTGACCTGAATCCCCTCGTTGAGCCAGTCGAGTTCCCGGGAGAGATGAACACGCAGATTATCCGCATTGTCGGCATTCGAGAAAGCGCCGAGCTGAAGGAAAATGCCGGTCGAAACCGGTGCGGGCAAACGCGTTGGCGCGGGCACTTCGCGAGCAGAAGAGCTGGCGAGTTGGAGAGGGGGGTTAGCGGCGGCAAGTTTTGCAGCCAGTGACTCAATATCGTCGCGCTCAGGCGGCGCGGCAATCGGCTTGGCAGCTATTGCCGATGGAGTGACTTGCGCATAGGTCAGAGCGGTGGATTCGTCCGGCAGGACTGCTTCGACTTCGACGAGTGAGCTACCGTTGTTGATATAGCCGAGGCGGTGAGCGGCAGCGTAAGAGAGATCGATAATCCGATCGGCATGAAACGGGCCGCGATCGATGACCCGGACGACGACGGTTTTACCGCTCGCCACATGAGTAATGCGCACATAAGACGGAATGGGCAGCGTTGGATGCGCCGCGGTCATCGAGAACATGTCGTAGGGTTCGCCGATCGAGGTTTTCTGCCCGTGGAATTTTTTTCCGTACCAGCTGGCTACGCCTCTCTGCCTAAAGGGTTTCAGGCGAGTATCAGGAACGTAGTTTTTCCCGAGGACATTGTAGGGGCGGTTAGCAAAACGGTGTAAGGGCTCAAAGCGAGGGATGGCATCGGGGATGTCGTCCAGATTGTCTGGAATATCCTCGCCCGGGCCGTCGTCCTTGTAATAGCCACCGCCACGCTTTTGTGTTGGAGAAGACTTGCGCCACTTACCGGTTGTCGAGGCTATTGGCTCAACACTGGGCGTAGATGAGTCTGAAGGGCGGTACGCTTGTCCCCCGCACGCTGACAGAAAAAATAGTATGACCAGAGATACAGGCTGGAATTTTTTGCGCATCACTCCTCGCTATTTCTTAACCAGCATTCGGTGTGAATGGATGCTCATCAGAATACCCAGGCCAAAAAACAGCGTCACCAGCGCGGTTCCGCCATAACTCATGAACGGCAAGGGAACGCCAACCACAGGCAGAATACCGCTGACCATGCCCATGTTGACGAAAACATAGGTGAAAAAGCTCAGCGTAATCGATCCCCCCAGTACACGGGCAAATAGGGTCGAGGCATTGGCGGTGATCATCAGCCCACGGATAATCAGCATCAGGTAGAGGATTACGAGGATGCTGTTGCCCATGAGTCCGCGCTCTTCCGAGAAAACGGCAAAAATGAAATCGGTGTGCCGCTCAGGAATGAATTCCAGGTGCGTCTGTGTGCCTTCCAGCCAGCCTTTGCCGAATCCTCCGCCGGACCCGATGGCAATGGTCGATTGAATGATGTGATAGCCCGAACCAAGTGGATCGGTGGTCGGGTCAATCAGGGTCAGGATTCGCTTGCGCTGGTAATCATGCAGCATGGTCCATACAAAAGGCGCAGCACTGGCAGCCGCGATGACCATCCCGGCCATGATTTTCCACGGTAGCCCGGCAAAGAAGATAACGTAAAAGCCGGCGGCGCCGACCAGAATGGCGGTGCCCAGGTCGGGCTGCTTGGCAATCAGCCCGAAAGGGATAATCAACAGTAGACCGGCAATCGCAAAATGCCGAAGTTTCAGTGCCGCTTCGTATTTCTGGAAATACCAAGCGAGCATCAGGGGCATGGCGATTTTTAGAATTTCCGATGGCTGGATGCGCATGAAGCCAAAAGAAAGCCAGCGCTTGGCGCCATTGACCTTGATCCCGGCGACAAAAACCAGAATCAGCAAAATGACTCCGATAATGTAAAGCGGAACCGCAAAGCGCATCAGTTTCTGAGGTGGAACCTGGGCGACGCCCCACATCACCACAAGGCCGACGGCCATATTGAGCAGTTGACTGAGCGCGCGATTATTGCTGTCGTAGGTCGCGCTGTAGACCGTGGACAGGCCGGCGATCATCAGCAGCAGGGTAATGATCAGGAGCGGAGGGTCGATGTGCTCGACGAGTCGAGCACGAAGACGATACAAATATTGCATCAGCACGGTTTAGTCCTCCTCTTCCGAGGCCTCAGCATCTTTTGCCGGGCCTTTTGGCAGTTTGCCCAGCAGGTAGTAGTCAATCACCATGCGCGCGATCGGTGCGGCAGATTGCGCGCCAAAGCCACCGTTTTCAACCAGAACGGCGAGCGCAATTTTAGGGTGGTCGACCGGGGCAAAAGCGATGAATAGGGCGTGGTCGCGCAATTCCTGCTTGACCTTTCCGGCTTTGTAATCGGTCCCCTTCAAACTGTACACCTGCGCGGTTCCGGTTTTGCCCCCGGATTCATATTCTGCGCCGGCAAAAGCCCGGGCACCGGTGCCCTCTTTGTTGACGCCGACCATGGCTTTTTTGATGGTTTCGATATTCTGCGGTTTCCAGGGCAATGTGCGTAAAGGCTCAGGTTCAACCATGGTTTTTTCGCCGCTTTTGCTGTCGGTAATGTACTTGACCAGGTGCGGGCGATAGATCACTCCGTTATTGGCCACTGCAGACATGGCCTGCGCCAGCTGAATCGGCGTGTAGGCGTTATAACCCTGGCCGATACCAATGGAAATGGTCTCTCCGGCAAACCATTTCTGCTGCTCTGGTCGTTTGAAACGGCGCTTTTTCCATTCCGGCGAGGGTAAAACGCCTTCGGATTCACCTTCGATATCGACGCCGGTTTTTACGCCCAGTCCGAGTTGCCCCATGAAGCGGGCGATGTTATCAATGCCCAGGTCATTGGCCAGCATGTAATAGTAAGTGTCGCAGGATTGCACGATGGATTTGTACATGTCCACCAGGCCGTGACCGCCTTTCTTGTCGTCGCGGAAGTGATGGCCGCCGAAATTAAAGAAGCCGGGGTCGGAAATGGTCTGGCCGGGTGTGCGCTTGCCGAGTTCGAGGGCGGCCAGTGCCATGAACGGTTTGAAGGTCGAGCCTGGTGGGTAGGCGCCGTTCAGTGCCCGGTTAACCATTGGTCGATCGGGTGAGTTGTTCAGTTGGTCCCAGTCTTCCGAACGAATGCCATCAACAAAAAGATTGGGATCAAAGCTGGGCGTCGAGACCAGGGCGAGGATTCCGCCGGTAGAGGGTTCGATGGCGACTAGGGCTCCACGCCGGTCGCCAAAAGCTTGTTCAGTAATTTCCTGCAAGCGGGCGTCCAGTGTCAGCGTCAGGTTGTTTCCGGAGACCGGTGCGGTGCTTGATAGCCGGCGAACTGCGCGCCCGCCGGCGTCGATTTCGACTTCCTCGTAGCCGGTTTCACCATGCAAATGAAATTCGTAAGATTTTTCTAACCCGGTTTTGCCGATATGGTCGGTGCCTTTGTAATTCGCTTCCTGATCACTTTTCTCAATAGTATCGAGGTCGGCCTTGTTGATCCGGTTGATGTAGCCCAGAGCGTGCGAAGCGACGTCTCCCAGCGGATATTGGCGAAATAGTCGAGCCTTGACCTCGACGCCAGGGAACAGGTAACGATTGGCGGCAAATTTGGCGACTTCCTCGTCACTCAGGCGAGTACGAATGGGCAGACTCTCGAAGGACTTGCTTTCTTCCAGAAGCTTGCGAAAGCGGCGTTTATCTTTGAGTTGTATCTCGATCAGCTTGCCCAGGCCTTCGATGGTGGTGTCGAGGTCCTGTACCAGCGAAGGCGTGATTTCCAGGGTAAAGGCCGAATAGTTGCGCGCCATAACCGTGCCATTGCGGTCGAGAATGACTCCTCGGTTGGGCGGGATAGGCACCAGCGAGATGCGGTTGTCTTCAGCGCGGGTGGTGAAGTAGTCGTGCTGAATGATCTGCAGATAGACAAAACGCCCGATCAGCAGGGCAAAGGCGAGTGCGACGACACTGGCGGCAAAGGCAATGCGAAAACGGAAGCGATCAAGCTCGGTATCCTGGGTGTTCAGATAGTGCTGAGATTGCCGATGGCGCAAAGTGGCTACCCTCAGATAGGACGGTTGGCATCGTGTTCAATTGGCCGATACTGCGGCAATAGCAACACGAAGGTGAGTGGCAACCACAGGAACGCGCCGATAAATGGCCCGGCAAAATAGGGCCAGCCGGGAAGCTCGACGCCGGGCATAGCGCGCACGCTGAACTGGACGCACTGCACGGCTAGCAGCAAGGGAAGAACGTGCAGTGCCTGCTGGCCGAGCGGGAACCAGAGAATGCGCTTGGACAGCGCGGTGGCTGCATAGGAAGCCAGAACATAGGCCAGGGTATGCTGTCCGAGCAGATTGGCGTCGGCTACATCCATTGCCAGTCCGAGAAAAAAAGCATACCCCATGCCGACACGGCGTGGCTCTCTAATGCTCCAGAAAATCATCACCAGCGCCACCCAGTCGGGCATGAAAGGCCACGCCGAGGGCGGTATGCAATTAAGCAGAAAAGCGATCAGCAGGCTGAGCAGAATAAACCACTGATGAACCGGTTGCAGTATGCGTGAGGAAGAAAATGTAGGTTGCATGAGCCTATTCCCTTTTCAGGCGTTTCTTTTTCAGCCCGGCTTTGCTGATGATTTTTGCGTTAGCCGAAGCGGTTTCGCTGGTGATCCCGGCCGGTAGACTGATTGGTTCGCGGGGATCGAGCACCATGACTTCGCCAAAGTTCTCTACGCCGGCCACCGGGGTGCAGTAAATTCGGGCAAAAGAATACGAGGTGTCACGCTCAATGTGCGCTACCCGTGCGACCGGAAGTCCGGGCAGAAAGGTGCCGTCCAGCCCCGAGGTGACCAGCAGGTCACCGTTCTGAACGTCGGCGTTGGCCGGCATGAAACGCAATTCAAGTTGCCCGTTGCCGAGTCCGAAAACGACCGAGCGTAATCCGTTGCGCACAATCTGAACCGGCACCGCCTGATCCTTGTCGGTGATCAGGGTGATTTCAGAGACATAAGGGAAAACCCGGGTGACTTGGCCAACCACGCCAGCATCGTCGATCACTGGCTGGCCGGCGACGATCTGATCCTGTTGCCCCTTGTCGACGACGACCCGGCGCGAAAATGGATCACGGGCGGCATAAATGATCTGTGCCACACGGCCGCTGGTTTGCTTCCGGCCTTTGATCTCCAGCAACCTGCGCAGTCGCTCGTTCTCGACCTCCAACTGCTTTGTTCTCAGGAGTGTGGTTGCCCCATCGAGCTGGGCGCGTTTCAGGCGGGTATTCTCTTCCTGAAAACGCGCCATGCTGGAGAAGTAATTCCCGGCATTGTCGTAGAGTTGGGCAGGCGCTTGCGCGATGCGCTGGATCGGGTGCGTAAACAGCGAGACGCCTTTTCTCAGCAATTCCAGGGTCTGGAAGCGTGCGTCAATGAAGATTAGCGCCAGGGATAGTCCAGCATAGAAGGTGAGCCGGGCCAGAGGTGCCGGCCCGCGCTTGAAAAACGGTGGCGGCTGATGATCCATGATTCAGTGAGGAGTGAGGGGTGAGGAGTGAGGAGCGCACGCACGGCACTCAACAACTACGACTTCAAAAGATGCTGTAGTTAGCACCGGGGAGGGCAGCAAATAGTGGGTAAGGGTAATTCTCCTCACTCCTTACTCCTCTCCCCGCAGTACTGCTCAGTCAGAGGCAAAAATGCTGCCGAGCTTGTCCATTCGCTCAAGTGCCAGACCGCAGCCGCGCGCAACGCAGGTCAATGGCTCTTCGGCGACAATGACCGGCAAACCGGTTTCTTCCATCAGCAGACGGTCGAGGTCGCGCAGCAAGGCGCCGCCGCCGGTAAGAACCATGCCCTTGTCGGCGATATCGGCACCCAGTTCGGGAGGCGTTTTCTCGAGGGCCGATTTGACGGCTGAAACGATGTTGTTCAGCGGTTCGGTCAGGGCTTCAAGAATCTCGTTCGACGAGATGGTGAATTTACGTGGGATGCCTTCGGCCTTGTTGATTCCGGAAACTTCCATTTCACGTACTTCAGCACCCGGGAAGGCAGAGCCGATGGTTTTCTTGATATTCTCGGCGGTGTTCTCACCGATCAGCATGCCGTAATTGCGGCTGATGTAATTGATGATCGCTTCGTCGAGCTTGTCGCCGCCGACGCGTACCGAGCCGGCATAGACCATGCCGCCAAGGGAAATGACGCCGACTTCGGTCGTTCCGCCGCCAATGTCGACAACCATCGATCCGGTCGGTTCAGAAACCGGCAGATCGGCGCCAATTGCTGCGGCCATCGGTTCCTCGATCAGGAAGACCTGGCTGGCGCCAGCGCCAATCGCCGATTCGCGAATGGCCCGACGCTCAACCTGCGTCGACCCTGAGGGCACGCAAATGATGATGCGCGGACTTGGCGAAAGCAGGCGGGAATCGTGGACCTTTCGGATGAACTGTTTGAGCATCTGCTCGGTCACGGTGAAGTCGGCGATCACGCCGTCCTTCATTGGACGAATCACGGTAATGGCACCCGGCGCCTTGCCCAGCATGTCTTTGGCACTTTGGCCAACGGCCTGAATGGTCTTCTTGGCGTTGGGTCCGCCCTCCATGCGGATGGCGACAACCGACGGTTCGTCAAGGACGATACCCTTGCCGCGCACGTAAATTAGCGTGTTGGCGGTGCCAAGGTCGATCGCGAGATCGTTCGAAAAATAACTGCGTAGAAAGCTGAACATGCCTGAATATCCGTGAAAGCTCCGCAGGGGCTGCGGCGTGTAAAGCATTTATGATACCTTATATGGCTCTTTGTTTTAACATCTTAGTGATTTCATAACTATGTCGCTTACTCTGGATCAAGTCCGACGCGTTGCACATCTCGCCCGGATCGAGGTCAGTGACGCCGAGGCGGAATCGACGCTTGGCCATCTGAACGGGATTTTTTCCCTCATCGAAGAAATGCAGGCGGTCGATACCCAAGGGATCGAGCCGATGGCGCATGCCCAGGATCTGGCGCAACGCTTGCGTCCCGATTGTGTCACCGAAACCAATCGTCGCGAGGCGTTTCAGGCCGTGGCGCCGGAAATCGAAGCCGGCCTGTACCTCGTTCCCAAGGTGATCGAATGATTGAGCGCAGCGTTTCGGCTCTGGCGCAGGCACTGGCCGCCAAGGAAATCTCCAGCGTTGAACTGACGCAGCTCTATCTTGAGCGGATTGCCCGACTTAACCCGACGGTTAATGCCTTCATTACCGTCGACCCCGAGAAAAGCCTGGCCCAGGCCCAGGCCGCCGATCAACAGCGGGCGGCAGGCAACGCCGGGCCGTTGACTGGTATTCCGCTGGCGCAGAAAGACATTTTCTGTACCCAGGGCTGGCTGACCACCTGTGGCTCGAAGATGCTGAGCAACTTCGTCAGCCCCTATGATGCTACTGTCATCGAGCGCTTCAATGTCGCCGGGGCGGTGATTCTCGGTAAGACCAATATGGACGAGTTCGCCATGGGCTCGTCGAATGAAAACTCCTACTTTGGGCCGGTCAAGAATCCGTGGGATAGCACGCGCGTCTCCGGCGGCTCGTCCGGTGGCTCCGCTGCTGCCGTGGCCGCCTGTCTGGCTCCGGCGGCGACCGGCACCGATACCGGCGGTTCTATCCGCCAGCCGGCCTCGTTCTGCAATCTGACCGGACTCAAACCGACCTATGGCGTGGTTTCGCGTTACGGCATGATCGCCTACGCCTCGTCACTCGATCAGGGCGGGCCGATGGCCCACACGGCCGAGGACTGCGCCCTGCTGCTCAATGCCATGGCCGGTTACGACGAACGCGACTCGACCAGCCTCGAGCGGCCGCCGGAAGACTACCGCCGCGAGCTGGCGGCGCCGACCAGTGACAAGCCTTTGGCCGGACTGAAAATCGGTTTGCCAAAAGAATTTTTTGCCGAAGGCACCGCGCCCGAGGTGATGCGGCTGGTTGAGGCGGCGATTGCCGAATATCGCCAGCTCGGTGCCGAAACGGTTGAAGTCAGCCTGCCCAACATGAAGCTCTCGGTGCCGGCCTATTACGTGATTGCCCCGGCCGAAGCCAGTTCCAACCTGTCGCGTTTTGACGGAGTGCGCTACGGTTACCGCGCTGCTGATTACGCCGACCTCAACGACATGTACGCCAAGAGCCGGACGCAGGGCTTTGGCGCCGAGGTCAAACGGCGCATCCTGATCGGCACCTATGTGCTTTCGCACGGCTACTACGACGCCTATTACCTACAGGCGCAACGCATTCGTCGCCTGATTGCCAACGATTTTGTCGAGGCCTTCAAACAGTGTGACGTGATCATGGGCCCGACCAGTCCGACGACGGCCTTCTGCATTGGCGAAAAAACCTCGGATCCGGTGCAGATGTATCTCTCCGACGTTTTTACGCTGGCTGTCAATCTGGCCGGGCTGCCGGGGATGTCAGTCCCCTGTGGCTTTGCCAATGAACTGCCGACCGGACTGCAGCTGATTGGCAATTATTTCAGCGAGGCCCGCCTGCTCAACGTGGCGCATCGTTATCAGCAGAACACCGACTGGCATCTGAAGCATCCTCGCGAACTAGGCTGAGTGATGGCACGGTTTGTTCCTCTGCTGTTGGCGCTTCTGTTGCTCGCTGCGTGTGCCAGTACCGAGCCGTTGTCCGTCAAATCCGAAGGGGAAAGCGCCGCGCCAGCACCGCGTGCCGAGCGCCTGAAATCGCAGCCGCTGAAACATCTGCTGGGCCGCACGATCAAGCCGATACCGGACAAGGAACTGGAAGTGCGTACTCGCTGCAGCTTCCATGATGTGGCTGGCGGACGCGGAAAGATGGATTTGCAGGTGAGCAAGGCCGAGGTGAAACGCTTTGTTGCCGAAGTGAATATCCCGCGGCAGGGTATGTGCCGTTTTGAACTGAAGAATATCGAACAGACGGCGAAGCTGCCGAACGTGGTGCTGACTGACGGTGCCAGTGGTTGCGTGGTGCGCATCTGGGAGCAGGAAAAAGGCGTGACCGTGGCGTTCAATAGTTGTCAGTCACAATGCGGCGGTGATGCGTTCAGTTATCTCTGGCCGATTCTGGTGGATACGAAAAGTGGCCGTTGTTCTTGATCAGAAAATCAAGCAAATCAGTAACAGTGAGACAAACACGATGAAACAATGGGAAGTCGTAATCGGTATCGAGACACACGCTCAGCTCTCGACACGCTCAAAAATATTTTCCGGGAGTTCGGTTGATTTTGGCGCCGAGCCGAATATTCAAGCGAATGCCGTTGATATCGCCCTGCCCGGCGTCCTGCCGGTGCTCAACAAAGGCGCCGTCGAGTGCGCCATTCGCTTCGGGCTGGCGGTCGGCGCCGAGGTGGCGCAGAAATCGGTTTTTGCGCGCAAGAACTACTTCTATCCGGATCTGCCCAAAGGTTACCAGATCAGCCAGTTCGAGCTGCCGGTGGTGGTCGGCGGTCAGGTGACGATTCAGCTCGGCCAGGGCGACAATCTGACTGAGAAAACCATCAACCTGACGCGGGCCCACCTCGAAGAAGACGCGGGCAAGTCACTGCACGAAGATTTCCACGGCAAATCGGGCATCGATCTGAATCGCGCCGGAACACCCTTGCTCGAAATTGTGACCGAGCCGGAAATGCGCTCGTCGGCCGAAGCCGTGGCCTACGCCAAGGCCCTGCACGCGCTGGTGCGCTGGATCGGGATCTGCGACGGCAATATGCAGGAAGGTTCGTTCCGCTGCGACGCCAACGTTTCGGTGCGTCCGGTCGGACAACAGGAACTCGGTACGCGTCGGGAAATCAAGAACCTCAACTCCTTCCGTTTCATGCAGCAGGCCATCGATTACGAAGTGCACTGGCAGATCGCCGAGATCGAGGAAGGGCGTGCCATCCAGCAGGCCACGGTACTCTTCGATCCGGATTTCGGCGAGACGCGTTCGATGCGCTCCAAGGAAGACGCCCACGATTATCGCTATTTCCCCGATCCCGATCTGCTGCCGCTGATCATAGATCGTGAATGGGTCGAGCGCACACGGTCCTCCATGCCCGAACTACCGGTGGCCAAGAAACAGCGCTTTATCGACGACTTCGGCCTCTCGGCCTACGATGCCACGACGCTGACCAGTTCGCTGGAGATGGCCGACTTCTACGAAGCGACTGTCGCCGTCGGCGGCAAAGCGGCGGCCAAGCAGTGCGCCAACTGGGTGATGGTTGATCTGGCTGCGCGCCTCAACAAGGAAGGCCAGGATCTGGTCGATTCGCCGGTGTCCGCCGCGCAGCTTGGCGGCCTGATCGCGCGCATTGCCGACAACACCATTTCCAACAACATCGCCAAGAAAATCTTTGATGGTCTTTGGAACGGTGAAGGAAATACGGCCGACGAGATCATCGAGAAACAGGGGTTGCGGCAGATTACCGACAGCGGGGCCATCGAGGCGCTGATCGACGGTGTGCTCGAAGCCAATGCAGCGATGGTTGCTGAATTCAGGGCAGGCAAGGAAAAAGCCTTCAATGCTCTGGTCGGTCAGGCGATGAAAGCGACCAAGGGCAAGGCCAATCCGCAGCAGGTGAATGAACTGTTGCGCAAGAAATTAGGCTAGTTGCTTCGGCCAGGGCGCGGCATTAGCGCCGCACTCCGCGGCGGGTCAGATCCTGGTAGCGACGCAGATCGTCATCGTATTTGAGCCGGATGATCTCCAGTTCCTTCTTCTTGGCGTCGATGACCGATTCCTGGGCCTTGATTTCGAAATCGGTGTCGCGGAATCCCTTCTGGATTTCGGGAGGCAGCGCTTTTTTCTTGTAGAACTCGGCTTCGTTCTCAAATTTTTTGCGCAGCGTCTTTATTTCGACGATCTTGCTTTCGGCATTCTTGACCGACTGATACACGTCGGCTTCGGCGCGCTTGCGCATCACCTCGATGTCCTTCTCGTTGCCGTAAGTGTTGATTAGTGCCTGATCCTTGCGTTGCTGCTCCTTGCGCCGCTCTTCCTCAATTTTTTGCCGTTCCTCTTCAACTGCGCGCTGCGCCCGCTGTTCGGCGGTCAGTGGGGCGTCGATATGACGAATGGTCATACCGCTTTCGCCGACTTCGCGGTGCGGGCGCCCGATGCAGGCTTGCGGCAGGATGTCACCGCAGACCTGCTTGCCCGCGGGGTCGTTGCAGCAATAGAAATTACCAGCAGCTAAGGCTTCACCGCCCAGAACGAGCACGGCGATCAGGAGGGTCAGCCTAGCAGTCTGTCCGGCTTGACCGAGTCGGCTGCAAAATGTGGGAAGACGGCTCATTTTCCCCCGTATTTCTGCGCGAATAGAACAACTATTCGCTTGAAACCCGTGAGAAACTGCGTTCGTCTCCCACCTTTTTCGCTTCGACCCATCAAGTCCGACAGGCTGCTAGCGTCAGCTATCAATGCCGAACTCCTTACGGTAGCGAATGATCGCCGACTCGTAGGCTTTGAAATCGGGGCGGTCATGCAGGTAGGCCATCAAGTCGTTGAGCGTGGCCACGGCGACGACCGGAATACCATAGTCACGCTGGACTTCCTGAACCGCCGACAGCTCACCCGTGCCACGCTCCATGCGATCCAGCGCAATGACCACACCGCAGGGCGTGGCGCCTGCTGCACGGATCAGTTCGACCGATTCGCGTACCGAGGTGCCGGCAGAAATCACGTCGTCGATAATCAGCACCTTGCCGGACAGCGGTGCGCCGACCAGGCTGCCGCCTTCCCCGTGATCCTTGACCTCCTTGCGGTTATAGGCAAACGGCAGGTTATGCCCGCAACGCGCCAGGGCCAGAGCAGTGATCGAAACCAGAGGAATGCCCTTGTAGGCCGGGCCGAACAGCGCATCAACGGCAATTCCGCTGGCGCTAATCGCATTCGCGTAGAATTGCGATAGCCGATCGAGGGCATCGCCGTTGTTGAACAGACCGGCGTTAAAAAAATACGGGGACAGGCGTCCCGCTTTGGTTTTGAATTCGCCAAAACGCAGAACATTCTGCGCCAGAGCAAATTCGATGAATTCCTGACGAAAGTCCATAAAGCACCAAGATGAGCCGATATGGCACGGAAATCACATGTTACGCATCATTAGTCTAAATCTCAACGGCATTCGCTCGGCATGGAACAAGGGTGTTCTCGACTGGGTGGCCAGCCAGCAGGCGGATGTGGTTTGCCTGCAGGAACTCAAAGCGCAGTCTGCCGATCTCTCGGATGAAATGCAGGCACCGGCGGGTCTGCATGCCTATTACCATGCAGCCGAGAAAAAGGGCTACAGCGGCGTCGGCCTGTGGTGTCGGAATAAGCCGGACCGCGTGATCGAAGGTCTGGGCAATGCCGAATTCGATGCCGAGGGCCGTTACCTGCAGGCCGATTTCGGCAATCTCTCGGTGATTTCGTTATACCTGCCTTCCGGGTCAAGTTCCCCGGAACGCCAGGAGGCCAAGTTTCGCTTCATGGCAGTTTTCTACCCGCAGCTTGCCGAACTGGCTCGCAGCGGACGTGACGTCGTGGTCTGTGGCGACTGGAACATCGCGCATCAGGCCATCGACCTGAAAAACTGGAAGAGCAACCAAAAGAACTCCGGTTTTCTGCCCGAAGAGCGGGCTTGGTTTGGCGGCGTCCTCAGCCAAGCAGGCTGGTGTGATGTCTATCGCCAGCTTCATCCGGAAGCCACCGAAGAGTGCTATACGTGGTGGTCAAATCGCGGGCAGGCGCGGGCCAAAAATGTTGGCTGGCGGCTCGACTATCAGTTGGCGACCACCAGCCTGGCCAGCACGGCGCGCAACGCCTCGGTCTATAAGGAGCAGCGCTTCAGTGATCATGCGCCGCTGAGCGTGGATTACGATTTCGACATGTGACAGCATTAATCATTAGCGCTCAGTAACGTTCTCTTGCCACTGAGCGCTGTGCGATAAATCCACTCAGTGCCGGACAGCTCTTTAGGTTTGCTCGGATATGGCAGAAAACGAACGCTTTATAGGATGGCGATTGCCATGTAAAATTGATTGACTAAATCTGACAGATAGATACACATGCCATTGAATTCAATAGAGATTTGTGCCGGTGCTGGTGGTCAGGCTCTTGGGCTTGAGCAGGCTGGATTTGAACATGTTAGCCTCGTAGAGATTGAAGCTGCTGCTTGCCAAACCCTCCGAATCAATCGTAATCGTTGGCATATCACAGAAGGTGATCTTCGCCATTACTCAGCTGAAAAATGGAGAGGCATTGAACTCCTCGCCGGTGGAGTACCTTGCCAACCTTTTTCACAGGCGGGCAAGCAACATGGTAACGAAGATGAACGCGACCTCTTCCCAGAAGCAATTCGATTGGTGGCAGAGTGTCAGCCTCAAGCCGTAATGCTAGAAAATGTGCGTGGGCTGCTTAATTCTGTTTTTGATGAGTATCGCGCAAAAATTATTTCCGACTTGAAAAAGCTTGGCTATGTCGCCGAATGGCGTTTGCTTAATGCAAGCGATTTCGGCGTACCTCAGTTGCGCCCAAGAGTTGTTTTTGTGGCGCTAAGAAAAGAGGTAGCAGACTTTTTCAGTTGGCCATCGGCACTTATCACCCCCCCGCCGACGGTCGGCGAGGCGCTTTTTGACCTTGTCGCGGCAAACGGTTGGCGCGGTGCAATACCCTGGCGAGAAAGCGCTTGTGATATAGCACCTACCTTGGTTGGCGGCAGTAAAAAACATGGCGGCCCAGACCTCGGTCCTACTAGGGCAAAAAAAGCATGGGCTTCAATTGGTGTAGATGGCATGGGGATCGCTGATGCCGCACCAGATGAAGATTTTATCGGTATGCCTCGCCTAACGGTTCGTATGGCCGCACGTATCCAGGGGTTTCCCGATGATTGGCAATTTAGCGGCAAGAAAACAGCCGCTTACCGTCAAATCGGTAATGCGTTTCCCCCTCCAGTTGCCCGCGCAGTTGGCACACAAATTCAGGCAGCACTGAACGCCGCAGCAAAGCCAAGACTTAAACGAGCGTAACAATGGCAAAAGAAAAAATACAAAAGAGCGGAGCGCGCGGGAGGCTTCGAGCACACTTCTTGGCGAACCTTGGTCGCGTCATGAACTCTGAAGAGTTGAGAACTATCGCAGACAACCAATCAGAATGGGCGCGACGAATTCGTGAGCTTCGAACGGAAGAAGGTTATTTGATACTTACGCATAACGACAGAAGTGAATTGAAACCGGGTCAATATTTGCTTGAAACCCCGAAGCCACAACCAGCTTTTGAACGAGTTATTTCAAAAGAAACTCGCGCCTACGTTCTCGACCGTAATGGCTTTACCTGCCAAATGTGTGGTGCGGTGGCTGGTGAACCACATCCATATGACACCACAAGAAAAACAAGATTGCATCTTGGCCACGTTATTGACAAAAGCGTAGGTGGCTCCGATGATCCATCGAACCTTCGCGCAATTTGCTCGGTATGCAATGAAGGCGCATCAAACGCTACTTTAACTCGCCCAGACTTGCAAAAATTGCTCATTCAGGTTCGCCGTGCAACATCACAAGATCAGCTTGAAGTTCTGCGCTGGCTCATCAAGAAATTTCCGAAGCAAGCAGCGGAACAAGTAATTGCGCAAACTTAACCGGCATTTATGGACTCTTCCTGCACGTAAGGTCAGGAGGTCAGCATGGAAATGAAACGCATCAATTCCGGGAGGCTGCGCGCTATCGGCTATGCGCCGCGTGAGCGAATATTACGCATCGAGCTCGACGATGGTAGTGTCATGGAGTATGCGGGGGTCGGAGACGAGGTTTGGCGCCGCCTGTCGTCCTCGGTTTCGGCGTGGAGCTATTACCGCGACGTGATCGAGGAAGCGTTTTCCGGACGTCGGGTGGCCGCGAACGTACCAAAACCATCCAGCCCGCTCGAAGAGTTGTTCAAGAAATAAGGAGCGTCGCGTCGCGCTGGAAAGACAGCTTTTCGGTTTCCCCTAGAGTTCCATCTTGTCGGCAAAAACTAGCGCCTGCATTTGCGCACGGTTGAACTGGTCGGCCGACAGACCGAGCATCGAGACCTGTTCGGCCAGGGCTTTGCCATCCTCGCCTTCACTAACCTTGGCCAGATCGAGGAAGGCCGCATAAACACCGCCGCGGCCAAGCAGGGCATCGCAGATGGCTTCCGGCAGGTGCATTGACTCGAGCACCTTGTCCATGCTCACACCAAGCAGGGCGTCGAGCATTGAGAATGCGCCGGTGATGAACAGGTTGTCATATTCCTGGGCATCAACCAGGCCATGCGCCAGTGTTTCCATCAGATGCGCCCGCGTCAATGCCGTATGCATCAGCGCCGGTGCCATCGGGTCCTTGCTCGCCGTCGCCAGCAATAAGGACAGCCACTTGTTGAGCTTGTCGTAGCCGAGAATGGTCACGGCATGACGGAAAGATTGAATCTCGCAGGACAGGCCGAAGCCGGCCGAGTTGATGTAGCGCAGCAGTTTGTAGGAAAGCGCGACATCCTGTTTCAGCGCCGTTTCAATGTCCTTGATGTCGGCATTCTTGCGCACCAGATTAAGCACTCGGATGATTTGCGTCTGTCCCGGGTTGAGGGCCTTGGCTGGGGCATTTGTCGGGTGCTTGAAAAACCAGCTGGCCGCAGCACTCACGCCGGCTTCCAGACAGGCCTGGAAGCTTTGTGCATCAAAGACATTGAAAGCCATGCCGATGCCATGGGGTTGGGTTTTTATGGCCAGACTCTTGAGTTCCGATGGTGAGAGGTTTTGTGCATCAAAGCCGATGAAGCGGAACGAGATGCCGGTGCCGAGAGCAGCCTCGGTGTCGCCGCTGAAAACAAGACAAAGACTGGGGTTTTTGGCTTTTAGAGCGGCAATAAGTTCGACAGAGCGGCTTCCGGACAGGGCCGTTGGCTGGATCTCCAGAGTGGCATTCTCGGGGATCTCCCAGTCGAGCAGTGCAGAGCTGCACTGGGTTGTTCCACAGTTGATAAAAACCAGTTTTTCGCCCTGCGGCCAGAACTCGGTCAGGGCATTCAGCGCCAGCGCCGCATCCTTGATCGTCGCACCATCACTGAAATGGAGTGACAGCCGGTTGGCAATGATTTTGCTCTGACGGTTGACGAGGGGCTGGCGGGAGAGATAAATGTTAGGCATGGCAATCCATCTGCAATAGTTGTCGTTCAGCTTGCTTCTGTTGCATCGTTGGCAAACTCGAAAGAGTCGGCAATAAATTCCGTTTCCGGGAGTCCGCAGTGTTCGACAAAGTCCTGACGCGCTGCAGCGACCATCGCCGGCGATCCACAAACATACACCTGGTGCCCCGAAAGATCAGGATAGTCCTGCATGGCCGCTTTGTGAACCAATCCGCTGCGCTGCGTCCATGAATCGCTATCTGGAGCCTCAGACAATACCGGAATAAAGCGAATATGGGCATATTTTTCAGCCCATGCCTTGGCAATATCTTGCATATAGAGATCGGCCCGGCAGCGACCACCCCAGTAAAGAGTCATCGGGCGCGTGATGCGTTCGGCGATGGCGTGCTCAACGATGGCTTTGATCGGGGCGAAACCGGTGCCGCCAGCAATCAGCAGCATCGGTTTGGCGGAATCTTCGCGCAGGAAAAAACTGCCGTGCGGCCCGTTGATGCGCAGCATGTCGCGCTCTTTCATCGCGGTAAATACCTGGCCGGTGAAGTTGCCGCCGGGCACCAGACGAACGTGGAGCTGTAGAAAACCATCGCCGTGCGGGGCATTGGCCAGCGAGAAGGCGCGGCGCCGCCCTTCCTTGAGCAGAATTTCGATATATTGACCAGCGAAAAACTGCAGCCGTTCCCCGGGTGGCAGCATCAATTCCAGAATCATCACGTCAGGTGCTGCACGGGTGAGTTTGTGTACCCGCACCGGCAGCGTGCGTACCGGGATTTCCATTGACGAGCGCATTTCCCGGGCTTCAATCACCAGGTCGCTTTCCGCACTGGCACAGCAAAACAGGGCAAAGCCCTCTTCCCGATCTTCGGCTGTGAGGGTGTGAATCAGCGCCTTGCCGTGATTCACCTGACCGGCGAGCACTTTGCCGCGACAGGCGCCGCAGGCGCCGTCGCGACATCCATAGGGCATCATCAGCCCCTGTCGCAGTGCCGCATCGAGGATGGTTTCGCCTTCCTCGGCCTGAAACACATGCTGGCTAGGCTCTGCGCTGATCTGAAACCCCATCAAATCTCCCTGATAACCCGAATCCGGTAAAATCGCATTGTGCAAAAACTTCTGATCGTCGGCTGCGGTGACGTTGCTCGCCGTACCCTGCCCCACCTGCTTGGCCATTACCGGATCTACGCCCTGTTGCGCGATGCGGAGCACAGCGCTGCCTGGCGAGCGGCTGGTGCCCGGCCCATTATGGCCGATCTCGATCAGGCGGCAAGTCTGAAACGCATCTCCGGGCTGGCTGATGTCATCCTGCATTTTGCGCCGCCGCCCGAGCGCGGCCCGCAGGATTCGCGGATGCGTAAATTGCTCATGGCATTGCTGCAGGGAAAAAGTCTACCACAGCGCCTGATCTACATAAGCACCAGCGGGGTCTATGGCGACTGTGCCGGAGCGTTGATTGACGAAACCCGACCGTTGCGTCCCGCCACTGCACGGGCCAAGCGCCGTGTTGATGCCGAACGCCAGTTGCGCCAGTTCGGTGCTCGGCGTGGGGTCTGCGTCAGTATTCTGCGCGCGCCGGGGATCTACGCGGCCGACCGGCTGCCGATCGAGCGTCTGCAAAAAGGAGTGAATGCGCTGTGCGCCGATGACGATGTCTTCACCAACCACATTCACGCCGAAGATCTGGCCCGGCTGGCCTGCGCGGCCTTACGCCATGGTCGCGCCAACCGCTGCTATAACGCCAGCGACGATTCGCAGATGAAGATGGGCGAGTACTTTGATCTCGTGGCCGAACGTTTCGGTCTGCCGCGCGCTCCACGTATTACCCGCAGTGAAGCACAATCGTTGATGTCACCAATACAGCTCTCGTTCATGAGTGAGTCGCGCCGTCTCGACAATCGCCGCATCAAGCAGGAACTGCGCATCCGCTTGCAGTATCCGCAAGTCGCCGACGGCATCAACGCCGCCTGGAATGAAAGGAAACTGTGATGGGCTACCCCTACTATCTCGAAGTCAAAACCCTGCACCTGATTCTGGTGATCTGCTGGTTTGCCGGGCTGTTTTACCTGCCGCGCCTGTTCGTCAATCTGGCGATGGTGCCGGCTGAAAGTTCGGCTGAGCGTGAGCGCTTGCTGCTGATGTCCGGCAAGCTGTATCGCTTCATGACGCCGCTCGGCTATCTGGCGCTGCTGTCCGGCCTGTGGCTGTGGCTCGGGGTCGGGATCAGCGGCGCGTGGCTGCACGTTAAGCTGACGCTGGTGGTGGGTCTGCTCGGATATCACCATTATTGCAAAAAAGTGCTGCGCGATTTCCAGAGCGGAAGCAATACGCGCAGCCACGTCTGGTTCCGCTGGTTCAACGAAGCGCCCACTCTGGTGCTATTCGTTGTAACCTATCTCGTTGTTCTCAAGCCATTTTAGGATTACCTTTTGGAAAAGTTTTTTGCCAGTTGTCCGCGCGGCCTCGAAACCCTGCTTGCGGAAGACCTGACTGCCGCTGGCGTCAAGGATTTGAAACAGATCCCCGGAGGCGTGCACTTTGTCGCCGACTGGCCGACCTGTTACGCCGCCAATCTGCATTCGCGTATTGCCACGCGCATCCTCTGGCGCGTGGCCCATGGCCGTTACGCCAAGGAAGACGACATCTACAAGCTGGCGCTTGATTGTGAATGGCCGAAGTGGTTCAGTGCCGAGCAGACCATCCGCGTCGACGTCACCGCCGTCAAGAGCCCGCTCAGAAGTCTGGAATTCATCACCCTGCGCATCAAGGACGCCGTCTGCGACCGCTTCCGTGCCGACACCGGCAAACGTCCGAACGTCGATACCCGCGAACCGGACGTGCGCATGCACGGCTTCATCACCGTCGACGAGTGCACGCTATACATCGACACCTCAGGTGCTCCGCTGTATCAGCGCGGTCTGCGCCAGAAAACCGTCGAAGCCCCGCTCAAGGAAAACGTTGCCGCCGGCATACTGCGTCTCTCCGGCTGGAAGCCCGGAACGCCACTGCTTGACCCGATGTGTGGCAGCGGCACCTTCCTCGTCGAAGCTGCGCAGATGGCGCTCAATATCGCGCCGGGCGCGGGTCGGGGCTTCGGTTTCCAGCGCCTGAAAAACTTCCAGCTCGAAGACTGGAAAGACCTGCTCGACACCGCCATGGACGCTGAGAAGCCGGCGGCCAAGGCACATATTTATGGCAGCGACATTTCACCGGTTTCGGTGCGTGCGGCGCTGGCCAACCTCGATCGCGCCGGGCTGTTGCCGGCGGTGACGCTGAGTTCCGGTGACCTGCTGGAAATCGCCGCTCCCGCCTCGGAAGGTATCATGGTCAGCAATCCCCCTTACGGCGAACGCTTGTCGGAACAGGACGAACTGGCAGCGTTTTATCCCTTGCTGGGCAGCGCGCTCAAACGCAATTTTTCCGGCTGGAACTGTTACCTGCTGACCGCTGACCTGCGCATGCCCAAACTGATGCGTCTGACGCCGAGCAAGAAAACCCCGCTCTACAACGGCGCCATCGAATGTCGCCTCTTCGAGTTCAAGATGGTGGCCGGAAGCAACCGGCCGGTGAAGGCGTAGAAACAGCGATCTTGCTCAACTGATTCAAGGGATAATGCCGACTTTGCCTTTGGATGCTTTCGCATGAACGCTGCACCGCAATCCACTCCGGGCATCCAGCGCAAGGTGGCCATCGCTGCCTGCTTTGGTACCTTCCTGGAGTGGTACGACTTTCTGACTTTTGCCTCGCTGGCGACGTATTTCAGTACGCTGTTTTTCCCGCCGGAGAATCCGACCACCGCCCTGCTGGCTAGCCTGGCGACCTTTGGCGTCGGCATGATCGTGCGTCCGATCGGTGCAGCGCTTTTCGGCTCACTGGGCGACCGTTACGGACGGCGCATTATTTTTATCGTGACCATTGCGGTGATGGGCGTGGCCACTTTTGCCGTCGGCTTGCTGCCGACTTACGCCCAGGTCGGTCTGCTGGCGCCGGTGTTGCTGCTGATTCTGCGTTTATTGCAAGGGCTGTCGGTCGGCGGTGAAATTGGCGGCGCGGCAGTGTACCTGACTGAGCATTCGCCCGCCGGACGGCGCGGCATTTATACCAGCGTTCTGCAATTGATGGGACCGCTCGGGATCATGGCCTCGACGCTGCAGGTCGTCGTTCTGCAAGCTTGGCTGAGCGATGCGGAATTCCGTGAATGGGGCTGGCGTATACCTTTCCTGCTGTCATCATTACTGCTACTGATTTCGCTGAAAAGTCGCGTGGCTTTGCACGAATCACCGGTGTTCCAACAGTTGCGTGAGGCCAAGGCGCTCTCGCAAACCCCGCTACGCGATTGTCTGAGAAACCGCCGTGTGGTCGGCCGCATGCTGATTCTTTTTTCGTGTATTTCGGCCGGGGGGTCGCTGCTCTTTTTCTCTTCGCAGGTCTATAGCGGTGTCTTTCTCAAGAGCGTGGTCAAGCTTGACCCGCAGCTGACCGGAATCCTGGTCATGGGCGCGACGCTGTTGCTTTTCCCGCTGACGATTCTCTGCGGCGGCTTGTCCGATCGCATCGGCCGTCGCCCGGTCCTGCTTGCCGGCCTGTTGCTTGGCGCGCTGTCGATTCTGCCGGTCTTTCAAGGGCTATTACATTATGGCAACCCGTCGCTCGAGCGTTTCAACCGCGAAGTTTCGATTGTTCTCCAGGGGGAACAGTGTCATTACGATCCGTTTACCTCGGCCAGCAACGATTGCGAACGCAATCAGGATTTTCTGACCAAGCTTGGCGTGCCGTACCGTTTGGCGCCCGCCGCGATCCATGGTGAAACGCAGATCCGCGTTGGCGAACAGCCAGCGATCAGTGCGTATCAGCCCGAGCGGGTCAAGCAAGCCTTGCACACTGCTGGCTGGAGCGATACGGCCAATACGGCAGAAATCAATCATGCGATGATCATTCTGCTGCTGCTTGTTCCTGTCATCGCCGTGGCTTTGATTACCGGGCCGCAAACCGCAACGTTGGCCGAACTGTTTCCGGCACGCATGCGCTATACCGCGGTGGCCTTGCCGCACAATCTCGCGGCCGGCTGGATCGGCGGCCTGTCGCCGTTCATGGTGACGCTGATCAGTGTGCAGACCGGCGAGCCGCTGGCCGGGTTGTGGTACCCGGTCGGCTTGCTCGGCGTGGGTTTCCTGATCGGCGCGGTGTTTCTGCCGGAAACGCGGAATGCGCCGCTTGAGGACTGAGCACCAAAGCGCTTAGCTGTTCGGAGGCTGGTAGGTCTCACGCATCTCGCGCTTATTGATTTTGCCGACACTGGTCTTGGTCAGCGCCTTGACGAAACGCACCTGCAATAAAACACCATGGCGTGAAATGCCGGTGGATTCAACGAGGTGCGCAGCAAAGTTGCGTAGTGCATGTTCGCTTACCAGTCCTTCAAACTCCGGTTTCAGGACGACCAGCGCCAGCGGGCGCTCACCCCATTTTTCGTCGGGCAGGCCGATTACCGCTACCTCCTGCACGGCTTCGTGCTGGGTCACCACGTCTTCCAGCTGCAGCGATGACGTCCATTCCCCGGCGGTCTTGATCACATCCTTGATTCGGTCGGTGATCTTCAGATAGCCGCGCGCGTCGATGTTGCCGATGTCCTGCGTATGCAGATAGCCGCCGGCCCACAACTCCTCGGAAGCCTGTGTCGCCTGAAGATAGCTCTGGGTCAGCCAGGGTGCTCGGACCACCACCTCTCCAGTAGCCTCACCATCGTGAGCGACATCGTCCATCTCGGTGGTCACGATACGCAGATCAACCAGCGGCAGCGGACGGCCAGTTTTACAGCGCAGCGCAATCTGCTGTTCAGTCGCGTCCTGCATATCCTGGCTGTCGAGATGGGCAATCGTCAATACCGGGCAGGTTTCGGACATCCCGTAACCGGTCAGGACATCAATGCCGCGTTTGAGCGCAGTGCTGGCCAGCGCCGGTGACATCGCCGAGCCGCCGATCAGGACCTTCCAGTGCGACAGGTCGATGGCTTCCGAGCCCGGATGGGTGAGCAGCATCTGCATGATTGACGGAACACAGTGCGAGAAAGTGACTTTCTCGTCCTGAATCAGTTGCAGCAAGGTTCCTGGCAGATAACGTCCGGGATAGACCTGCTTCAACCCGAGTAGCGTGGCGATGTACGGGAAGCCCCAGGCATGCACGTGGAACATCGGGGTGATCGGCATATAGATGTCTTCGCGATGCAGTCGGCCATTGGCGGCGGCGCTGCCGACGCAGGTGGCCACGCCCAGCGTGTGCAACACCAGCTGGCGGTGACTGAAAGTGACGCCTTTGGGTAGGCCGGTTGTGCCGGTGGTGTAGAACACCGTGGCCTGGGCATTTTCGTCGAAGTCGGGAAAGTCGAAGTCGGGATTGGCGTTAGCCAGCAAGGCCTCGTATTCAGCAGCCAGGCTGACCGGGCTGTCGATCGGCGTGTGTTCGTCGTCGATCAGGATGAATTGCTTGACCGTCTCTAGTCGTGAGGCAATCGGCTGCAGCAGCGGGAAGAACTCGCGGTTGATCAGCAGGATGTCGGCTTGGGCGTGGTTCAGTGTGTATAAGATTTGCTCAGTGCTCAGGCGGACATTCACCGTTTGCAGGATGGCGCCCATCATCGGCACGGCGAAGAAGCACTCGAGATAGCGGTGGCTGTCCCAGTCCATGACCGCAACCGTGTGCCCGGATTCGATTCCCAGCCCGGTCAGCCCGCTGGCCAGGCGGCCAATGCGTTCGCGCAGGGTGCGGTAGGTGAAGCGCAGTTTCCCCTGGTAGGTGATTTCCTGATCCGGTACGGTGGCCTGCGGGGTGTGCAGAAGCTGCTTGATCAGCAAGGGGTAAGCGTAGGACGCCGGGGTGCTCTGAATGATTTTGACAGGCATGATGGGTCTCGAGGTCGATGTGGGTGTCAATTTGCAGGCAACATCTTAACTCGCCTCACGCATTTATCGTCCATATCACGATTTACGGGGGGTTTGCGGGGATGCCGGTTAAACTGCCGGTCTTATTCAAATGACTCGACCAGTAAAGCGGTCGCCCCGACGCGCCAATGAAAACCCCGAAAAGACTCGCATCAATGCTTGAAGAAGGCCTCGTCGACGAGGTCATCGGTCAGCTGATGAGCGGCAAGGAAGCCACCGTATACATCGTTCGCTGCGGCGAACACATTCGTTGTGCCAAGGTGTACAAGGAGGCCAATCAGCGCAGCTTCCGCAATAACGCCTCCTACCAGGAAGGGCGCAAGGTCAAAAACAGCCGACAGGCGCGGGCCATGGAGAAGGGCAGCCGCTTCGGGCGCAAGATGCAGGAAGAGGTCTGGCAAAGTGCTGAAGTCGATGCCCTGTACCGTTTGTCTGCCGCCGGGGTGCGCGTGCCGCAGCCGCATCTGTGCTTCGAGGGCGTGCTGTTGATGGATCTGGTGGTTGACGCCGAGGGGCATGCCGCACCGCGTCTGAATGACGTCGAAATGAGCGAGGAACTGGCGCTGGAGTTTCACGCCATGCTGATCAACCAGGTGGTGCGGATGCTCTGCGCCGGGGTCATCCACGGCGATCTTTCCGAATACAATATTCTCGTTGGCGACGGCGGTCCGGTGATCATCGACCTGCCGCAAGCGATTGATGCCGCGGGCAACAGCAATGCCGCCGAGATGCTTGAACGCGACGTGATCAACCTGAGAACCTACTTCAGCGCCTTTGCCCCGTCGCTCAAGGATACCCAGTTCGGCAAGGAAATCTGGGCGCACTATGAAAGCGGCCTATTGACACCTGATCTGCCCTTGACCGGCCAGATTGTTCTCGACGAACGGCTGGCCGACGTCGATGCGGTTCTACTGCAGGTCGACATGGCGATCCGCGAGAACGAAATTCGTCGCATGTGCGCCTAGGCCCACCAGCCCTCACACTGAGCCGCGCATTCGACATCGACGAGCCGGCCGACTACCATTACCCCTTATCCCGTTGTTCCGGAAAGTAAACTGCCATGCCCCGCTCTACACTCAAACTCCCCCCCAAAACCACCACAGTCAGAGAGACGGAGGACCCCCGGCTCGCTCCGCGCAAACCGATCCGTGGCGGATTCAAGAGCGCCAAGCAGTCGGTAGCCCAACGCGACGAAGCTGTCGCGGCCAAAGCCGCGCGTTTCGCCAGCGCGGCCGAAAAGGCCGGCCAGGGAAGAGAGCGGCCGCGTTCCGAGCCGCGCTTCAGCCAGGATGCGCCGCGCCCGTCGGCCCGCCCTTCGCCGCCAGTATCGGCTGAGCGTGGTGAGCGCAAGAGCGCGCCGCGTGCCGCGGAAGCACCGCGGGTTTATCCGCCGCGTGGAGTGGCCCGCAGCTCGGGTGCCCGTGCCCTGCCGCCAGCCCGTCCGCCCAGTGAAACCACTGACTCCGTGCCGCGTGCGGAAGTTGAAATTGTCGCACGTCAGCCTCTTACACCGTCGCCGCAGCCGGTCCGCGCGCCGCGTCGCGGGACCCCGCCTGCCGCTCATGCGACTGAAGCCAAGGACGTGCGTCGCCCGCAGAATGAACCGCCCCGATTGTCCAAGCGCATCAGCGAGATGAGCCAGTGCTCACGGCGGGAAGCCGATGAGTGGATCGAAAACGGCTGGGTTCGCGTAGATGGCGTTGTCGTCACCACCCTCGGCACGCGGGTGCACCCCAACGCCAAAGTCGAGATCAAGGAAGAAGCCAGCAAGCATCTGACGGAGAGCGTGACCATTCTGCTCAACAAGCCGTTGGGTGATGCTTCTGGGGGTGATGATGAGAGCGCAGTCAATGTTCTGCAGATGATCCGTCCTGAGAATCGCTGGAGTGAAGACGATAGCCGACTGACTTTCAAGGCCACTCACTTGCGCGGGTTGGCGCAGGCCGGCAGGCTAGACGCCGATGCGACCGGGATGCTGGTGTTTACCCAGGAGGGCAGCGTTGCCCGGCGCATTACCGGTGATGATACCCGGCTGGAAAAAGAATTCATGGTGCGCGTTGAAGGCGAGCTTTCGCCGGCTGGCCTGAAACTGCTCAACCACGGTCTTGAGCTCGATGAGGTCAAACTCAAGCGCGCGCAGGTTTCGTGGCAGAACGAAGAGCAGTTGCGCTTTGTGTTGCACGAAAGCAAGCGGCAGCAGATTCAGCGCATGTGCGAGCTGGTCGGTCTGCGTGTTGTCAGTATCAAACGCATCCGTATCGGCAGTGTCTCGCTCGGCAAGCTGCCCGCCGGGCAGTGGCGTTATCTGCGCGAGAGCGAGCGCTTCTAGTCATCGGCCTAAACCGGCAGGGTGGTTTTGTCGACCACCCGGCGTAACACGAAGCTCGAGTGCACGCCGTTGACGCCCTGAATGCGGTTGATCCGGTTGAGCAGCAGCTCCTGATATGCGTCCATATCCTTGACGATGACCTTGATCTGGTAATCGGCGTCCTGGCCGGTAATCAGCAAGCATTCGAGCACTTCGGGAATGGCGCTGATTTCGCGTTCGAAATGATCGAAGCGGTCGGGTGTGTGCTTGTCCATGGCGATGTAGACCAGGGCCATCAGTGTGTATCCCAGTTTTCTGGCATCGAGCAGGGCGCGGTAGCCGGTGACGATGCCCGACTCCTCAAGCGCGCGAAGTCGGCGCAGGCACGGCGAAGGTGAGAGGCCGATACGATCAGCAAGGTCCTGATTGCTGATACGGCCGTCCTGCTGGATCAGTTGCAGAATCTGGCGATCAAACCGGTCGATTTCCATGAAATTTCCAGTAAATGAATAGTTGAGCAATATAATTGCACAGTGTCAATGCAATTGGCAAGAATATGCTAGAAAGTGTTCTCTGCGTGTTGAAATGCGCAAGCACCTGCCGCACGATTTTCGCTATGATCTTTCCATTGCCACTGGCTTAGCGAACTTTTCTGGAGTGCCTGAACATGTTGAAAAACCCTGCGACAAAATACATTGCTTTCCCGACAGTCACGATTCCGGATCGTCAGTGGCCGAGCCGTACGATCGACAAGGCTCCGATCTGGATGAGTTCCGACTTGCGCGACGGTAATCAGGCGCTCTTCGAGCCGATGAACGCCGAGCGCAAAATGCGCATGTTTCGCACGTTGTGCGAGGCGGGCTTCAAGGAAATCGAAGTGGGATTTCCCTCGGCCTCACAAACCGACTTCGATTTTGCCCGCAAGCTGATCGATGACAAACTTATCCCCGACGATGTGACCATCGAAGTGCTGGCCCCGGCGCGCGAGGCCCTGATTCGCCGCACCTTCGAAGCACTCAAGGGCGCGCACCGTGCCATTGTGCATATCTACAATGCGACCTCGAAGCCCTTCCGCGAGGTGGTCTTCGGTTTGAGCAAGGACGAGGTCGTGGCGATGGCCGTTTCTTCAGTGCAACTGGTTCGCCAGCTGTGTGACGAGAATTCTGAAACCGAATGGGCGCTTGAATACAGCCCGGAGCATTTCACCGGGACTGAACTCGATTTCGCATTGGAGATTTGCAATGCGGTGACCGAAGCCTGGGGCGCGACGCCGCAAAGAAAAGTCATTCTCAATCTACCGACGACGGTCGAAATGGCCACACCCAATGTCTATGCCGACCAGATCGAGTGGATGCATCGTCATCTGGCGCGTCGCGACAGCGTCATTATCAGTCTGCACCCGCATAACGACCGTGGAACGGCGGTCGCTGCCGCCGAACTAGGACTGATGGCCGGTGCGGATCGCGTCGAGGGCTGCCTGTTTGGCAACGGCGAGCGGACCGGCAACGTTGATCTGGTGACCTTGGCGCTCAATTTGTACACGCAGGGCGTGGCGCCGAATCTCGATTTTTCGGACATCAACGCGGTCGCGCGCAATTTCGAGTACTGCACGCAGATGCCGATCCATCCGCGTCATCCCTATGTGGGTGATCTGGTCTTTACGGCCTTCTCGGGTTCGCATCAGGATGCCATCAAGAAGGGCTTTGCCCTGCAGTCCCCCGAAGGGGTGTGGACGATGCCCTACCTGCCGATTGACCCGGCGGATCTCGGGCGCAGCTACGATTCGGTGATCCGCATCAACAGCCAGTCAGGCAAAGGTGGCGTGGCTTACCTGCTGGAGACCGAATACGATGTGGTGATGCCGCGTCGCTTGCAGGTCGAATTTTCCGGCGAAGTCCAGCGCCATACGGATACTCACGGCGGTGAAATGGAAGCCTCCGATATCTGGACGCTGTTTGCTGCCACTTACCTCGATACTCCTGACCCGGTGCGCTATGTCGAGCACCACCTGTTTGAGGATGGCAAGGCACAGGGTATCCGTCTGACGGTTGATTTTGCCGGCAAGAGACATACCTTGATCGGCGAGGGCAATGGCCCGATCGATGCGGCAGTCCATGCGCTGAGCAGCCTTGACATCATTCTGCAAGTGCGCAGCTATGAAGAGCGCTCAATGGGTAAGGGCGGTGATGCCAAGGCCTGCGCTTTCATGGAGGTGACTAGGAGCGAAGGCGATCGCGAATGCTACGGGGTGGGAATGGATGCGAATATCGTCACCGCCTCGATCAAGGCGCTGCTCAGTGGCGTTAATCGCATAAAGGCTAATGAACTGACGCAGTAGAGGGATGCTTCCGCTCGGGTCGAGTCGTGCTGGCTCGAGCGTGGCATTCCAGGACCGGGTGATGCCGTATTTCTACTGATTGACCTGGGCGCAAGCAACGCCGATACTAATCATTGCTGCCTCCGATTCAACTCACCATTTTTCGCAAAGGATTTTCCATGAAAAAAATAGCTACGATGCTTTTGGGTGCCTGCTTTTTTGTTTCCGCAGTCGCCTTTGCTGCGGGTCCTACACAGAAAGAAGCTGTAGCCATGGCGGACAAGGCCGTTGCTTATGCCGCGGCGAATGGTAAGGATAAGCTGATTGCCGAGATTAACGCCAAGAACCCCGAATTTATCCAGGGCGAACTTTATGCCGTGGTCTATGGCGTAGATGGAATGCGTTTGGCGCACCCCTTGAATGCCAAGCTGGTGGGAAAAAGCGTGCTGGATATTGCTGACGTCGATGGCAAGGAATACGGTAAAGAGTTCGTATCTGTGGCCAAGGACAAGGGCAAGGGCTGGGTCGATTACAAGTTCAAGAATCCGGTCAGCAACAAGGTAGAGCAAAAAACGGCGTATATCGTACGCACCGGAGATGTCTTCGTGATGACCGGCATTTACAAGTAAACCCGTCCTGTCTGGACCTGAGGCGCCAAGGTGGCGCTTCTATTCTGGCTCAAACACTCGGCGACCCAGTGCCGCGGTTTGGGCCAGAAACTTTTCTACGGCGGGGCGCTGAATTCCCGCCGGTTCATGTGTTGCACCGCGTGGTAGAATGATGCCCCTCTCTGTACCCATCTGATTGACCTCCATATGTTCTCAGGAATCATTGCCGCCGTAGGCCGCATTACTGAACTGACTCCGCGTAACGATGGCACCCCGACGGTCCGCCTGACCGTCGATGCCGGGATTCTCCCGCTTGACGATGTCGCCCAGGGCGACTCGATCGCCTGTAACGGCGTCTGCCTGACTGTGGTGGACAAAAGCGACCAGCGGTTTTATGTCGACGTATCGCCCGAGACCCTGTCGTGTACGGTTGGCCTTGCCGTTCCCGGCCCGGTCAATTTGGAAAAGGCGTTGCGCCTGGCGGATCGTCTGGGCGGGCATCTGGTCTCCGGCCACGTCGATGGCGTCGGCGAGGTTGTCCGCTTTGACCCGGTCGGTGACAACCGCTTGCTGGAGATTCGTGCACCACAGGAGCTGGCCAAGTACATCGCGCGCAAGGGTTCGATTACTGTCGACGGTGTCAGCCTGACAACCAATACGGTCAGTGCGGCGAATTTCACGATCAACCTGATTCCGCATACGCTCGAAGCTACTACGCTGGGCTCGCTTAAGGCCGGTGCGCAGGTCAATCTGGAGATCGATCTGATTGCCCGCTATGTTGAGCGGATGCTCAGCGGTGAAAATTCAAACATTTCGGAGTCAATCTAATGGCACCCTACAGCACGTCATCCGACATTGCTCCGATTGAAGAGATCGTGGTTGAACTCCGTGCCGGGCGCATGGTAATTCTGGTCGATGAAGAAGATCGCGAAAACGAAGGTGATCTGGTTCTGGCCGCTGAATTTGTCACCCCCGAGGCGATCAATTTTATGGCCCGCTACGGACGAGGACTGATCTGCCTGACCTTGACCGAAGCGCGCTGCAAGCAAATTGGTCTGCAGCAGATGGCTCGCGATAACAAAAGCCAGTTCAGCACGGCCTTTACCGTTTCGATCGAAGCGGCTAGCGGCGTGACTACCGGCATTTCGGCACAGGACCGGGCGCGGACCATACAGGCCGCGGTAGCACGGAACGCCCAGCCTGAGGATATTGTCCAGCCCGGGCATGTGTTTCCGATTACGGCCAAGCCTGGCGGCGTGCTGGTTCGTGCCGGGCATACCGAAGCCGGTTGTGACCTGGCCCAGATGGCCGGGCTTGAACCCTCGTCGGTGATCTGCGAAATTCTTAAGGATGACGGTTCGATGGCGCGTCTGCCCGATCTCGTCGTCTTCGCCCGTGAGCACGGCCTGAAAATTGGCACGATTGCCGATCTGATCCATTTCCGCAGCCGCAACGAAACGCTGGTCGAACGCACTTTCAGCAAACCGGTGAAATCAGTGCATGGTGAATTTACCTTGCATGCCTATACCGATCTGACTACCAGTGAAGTTCATCTGGCCTTGTCCAAAGGCCAGATCTCGCCGGAAAAAGAAATTCTGGTGCGCGTTCACGAGCCCTTGTCGGTCCTTGATTTCCTCGATTCGGCGAGTGGTCGGCATAGCTTCTCGCTTGACCTCGCGCAGCAGACTCTGGCGCGCGCGGAATCGGGGGTCATCGTCTTGCTGCGGCATACCGAAACCGGCCAGGATATTCTCGCGGCCCTTACTGCGCCGGCTTCGACAAACCGCCCGGCATCGAAGTGGGATCCGCGTATTTATGGCATCGGGGCGCAGATTCTGCGTGACCTCGGGGTGCGCAAGATGAAATTAATGTCCAGTCCGCGGCGGATGCCGAGCATGACCGGATTTGACCTTGAAGTGACCGGCTACATCGCCAGCCCGGACGAAATCGAATAGATCACCAGAAAGCGCTGCCATGCCACGTTACGAAACCATTTTTGAGTATGAATCTTCCCTCTCGGGAAACGGATTGTCGGTCGGCATCGTCATGAGCCGCTTCAACCCGGACGTCTGTGAGGGTTTGCTGGCGGCTTGTGTCAGTGAGCTTCGGCTGTTGGGTGTCGCCGACACCGATATTGAAATCGCCACCGTTGCCGGCGCGCTGGAAATTCCTTTGACCCTGCAAACCATGGCCCAGAGCCATCGTTTTGATGCCTTGATTGCGCTGGGAGCGGTCATTCGCGGTGAAACCTATCACTTTGAAGTGGTTTCCAACGATTCCTGTCGTGCGGTGATGGAAGTGCAGCTGGATACCGGCGTTCCGGTAGCCAATGGCATTCTCACCTGCGAGGATGATGATCAGGCGGTGGCGCGGATGCGCGAAAAGGGCTCAGACTGTGCCCGTACCGTCATTGAAATGGCCAATTTGTTGCGCGCTTTGCAAGAAAGACCCGTATGACATTTAAAAAACCTATCTCCGCTACGACGGAACCGGTAGTCGCCGCAAAGCCAGCAGCCAAATCACCCCGTCGCCGGGCGCGCGAGTTCGCGCTTCAGGGGCTTTATCAATGGCAGCTCAGCGGTAACGACGAAGCCGCGATTGAAGCGCATCTGCGCGGCAACGAAGGTTTTGACAAGGCCGATCGCGAATTTTTTGTCGGCCTGCTGCGCGGCGTTCTGGCTCAGCACAGTGAGTTGCAGGAGCAGTTGCAAGCGCATCTGGATCGCCCGTTTACCGAGCTTTCTCCGGTCGAAGCCAGCGTGCTGCTGGCTGGCGCCTACGAGTTGGCCAATTACCCGCAGACCCCGTATCGCGTGATCATCAACGAAGCCATCGAACTGGCTAAGGGCTTTGGCGGTACCGACGGGCACAAGTACGTTAATGGTGTCCTCGATAAACTGGCGACCAAGCTGCGTCCGGTCGAGGTTGAAGCCAAGCGCGCGGCGCGAAAAGTCTGATGGCCATCGGGGCGCCGCGGTGCCCCGTGAGCCAGGGGTTTAAATCATGCCTTCGGAATTCGACCTGATCGCCCACTATTTTGCCCGACCGACACCGCAGGCGGTTCTCGGCCCCGGCGACGACTGCGCCCTGCTGGCGCCCTCTGCCGGCATGGAGTTGGCCATAACCACCGATATGCTGGTCTCCGGGACGCATTTTTTGCCCGATACTCCTCCGACCCAACTCGGGTGGAAAACACTGGCGGTAAATCTTTCCGATCTCGCGGCGATGGGCGCCAAACCACGCTGGGTCACCCTCGCGGGAAGCCTTCCAGAGGCCAATGAAGACTGGATTGCGGCCTTTGCTGATGGGTTGTTTGCCTGCGCCAAGCGCTACGGCGTCGATCTGGTCGGTGGGGATACGACACGGGGCCCGCTTAATTTGTGTATCACCGCCCTCGGCGAAGTTCCGGCCGGGACGGCCTTGCGCCGCGATTCAGCGCAAGTCGATGACGATCTGTGGGTTTCCGGCCAGCCCGGTCTGGCGGCTCTGGGACTGGGGCATTTGCTTGGCCAGAGCGAACTGAGCGAGGCCTTGTCCAGGCGCTGCGTTGCGGCGCTCGAGAAACCCCTGCCACGCGTCGAACTCGGACTGGCCTTGCGCGTAGGTGGGCTGGCGCACTCGGCGATCGACGTTTCGGATGGGCTGCTCGCCGATGTCGGTCACCTGGCAGAACGTTCGAAGCTCGATGTCGAAGTTTATGAAACGCAACTTCCTTGCCTGCCCTCGGGTGTTGCTCCTGACGTCGCCCGTCAGGCTCAACTCGCTGGCGGTGATGATTACGAGCTGGCGTTTTCCGCGCCGGTGGCCAAGCGCCATGAGCTCGCGGCACTGGCAGCCGAGCTCGATCTTCCGCTCTGGCGCATTGGTCGATTTGTCGAAGGCAGTTCCCCTAACGAAGTTCGCCTGCTCGATGAAAACGGCGCTATTCTTCCGATCACGCGTAAAGGATTCGATCATTTTGGTTAAGCTCTTCAGTCAATCGCCCTCGCTGCGTTTTCTCTTCTCGCATCCGGCGCACCTCATCGCCTGCGGCTTTGGCAGCGGCCTCTCGCCATTTGCTCCGGGCACCGTGGGGACCCTGTTCGCTTGGGCGACCTTCCCCCTGCTGCGCACTTGGATGAATGATTTCGAGTTGCTTGGTTTCCTCGTCCTTTGTTTCGTTGGTGGAGTGCTGGCGGCGCAAAAGACCGGCGCCGATCTGGGAGTGACCGACCATGGCAGCATCGTCTGGGATGAAATCGTTCCTTTCTGGTTGGTCCTGGTTTTCTGCCCGCCGGGATGGCTGTGGCAAAGCGCGGCCTTCCTGCTGTTCCGGATTTTCGACATCTTCAAACCGCAGCCGGCGCGCTACTTTGACGAGAAGGTGAAGAACGGTTTTGGCGTGATGACCGACGATCTGGTGGCCGGCGGCTATACCGTGCTGGTGCTGGCGCTGCTGAATTTTGTACTGGCATGAACGGCGTCGATCAGGCTGATCTTGAGCAACTGGCTGGACGGCTGGGAGAGCTTCTGCTGGCCAATGGACAACGTCTGGCGGTGGCCGAATCCTGCACTGGCGGTTGGGTTGCCCACTGTATGACTGCCATCTCTGGCAGCTCCGATTGGTTTGAGCGGGGTTTTGTCACCTATTCGAATGAAGCCAAACAGGAGATGCTTGGCGTTATGCCGGATACTTTGCTCCACCATGGAGCCGTTAGCGAACCAACGGCGCTTGAAATGGCTGCCGGTGCACTGAAATACAGTCATGCCGACTGGGCGCTGGCGATTACCGGAGTGGCCGGACCCAGCGGCGGGTCAGCGAATAAGCCGGTGGGTACCGTCTGCTTTGCCTGGGCGGCGAGCGATGGACGGCTTGACGTCGAAGCCTGCCACTTCCAGGGCGATCGCCAGGAAGTGCGCGCGCAATCTGTGGCCCACGCCCTGAATGGACTGCTGCGACGAGCAGCCACGCTAGTTGTTTGAGCGGTTCTGAAGAACGAATTCGCCTTTTTACAAATACTGTATATAATCACAGTACCCGAAGCGGGGCGCAAGGGTCTGCTGACTCGCTATCGAACATGAGATAATCCACGTCAATCAGCATAAAGGACAGGAAATGGACGACAACAAGGCAAAATCACTGGCCGCCGCACTGGCGCAGATCGAAAAGCAGTTTGGCAAGGGCTCGATCATGAAAATGGGCGAGGGCAGCGTGGTCAGCGACATTCAGGTCGTGTCCACCGGTTCGCTCGGGCTCGACATTGCCCTCGGTATCGGTGGTCTGCCGCGTGGGCGCGTCGTCGAAATCTACGGGCCGGAGTCGTCGGGCAAGACCACGCTGACGTTGCAGGTCATTGCTGAAATGCAAAAACTTGGCGGCACGGCGGCGTTCATTGATGCCGAGCACGCGCTCGATCCGACCTACGCGCAAAAGCTCGGCGTCAAAATGGACGAACTGCTCATTTCACAGCCGGATACTGGGGAGCAGGCGCTGGAGATCGCCGACATGCTGGTGCGCTCGGCCAGCGTTGACGTCATCGTGATTGACTCGGTCGCTGCGCTGGTACCGAAAGCCGAAATTGAGGGCGATATGGGCGATTCCTTGCCCGGCCTGCAGGCGCGGCTGATGAGTCAGGCACTGCGCAAGCTGACGGCGAATATCAACCGGACCAATACGCTGGTGATCTTCATCAACCAGATCCGCATGAAAATCGGCGTCATGTTCGGTAGCCCGGAAACCACGACGGGTGGCAATGCGCTCAAGTTCTATGCCTCGGTACGACTGGACATCCGCCGCATCGGCGGGATCAAGAAGGGCGACGAGGTGATCGGCAACGAAACCCGCGTCAAAGTGGTCAAGAACAAGGTCGCGCCGCCTTTCCGCGAAGCCATTTTCGATATCCTGTACGGCGAAGGTACTTCGCGCGAGGGCGAAATTGTCGAACTCGGCGTCATTCACAAGCTGGTTGAAAAATCGGGCTCCTGGTATGCCTACAATGGCGAGAAGATCGGTCAGGGCAAAGACAATGCGCGTGAGTACCTGAAGGCCAATCCGCTGATTGCCCAGGAGATTGAGGCCAAGATTCGCGCGGCGGTCAATGTTCCTGCAGCGCTGCCGATGAGTGCAGCGTAAAATCCGTTCGGGGACCAGGTGGGAGCGTCGCTACGCGAGAGAGCTTTAAGGCTGCTGGCACGTCGTGAGCATTCCCGGGCAGAACTTGCGCGCAAGATTGCGGCTCATGCTGAATCAGTTGAGCAACTGGAGGCTTTGCTCGATGATCTGACCGCCAGGCGCTTGCTCTCGGATGAACGTTATACCGAGATGCGCATGCATGCGCGGGCAGCGCGCTTTGGCAATGCCCGACTGGCGCATGAATTGCGTACTCAGGGTGTGGCCGCAGAAATTGTTGATGCTGCCTTGATGGCAGAGGGGGATGAATTGACCCGGGCGCGTCAGGTGTGGAGCCGAAAGTTCGGCACTCTACCCCAGGCCCAGGATGCTGCCGGGCGTGCTCGGCAGATGCGTTTTTTGATGAGTCGGGGTTTCTCGGGAGAAACCATCCGCCGCATAATGCACGGTAACTTTGAAGACGATTGAATGATCTCCGACAGCACAGAAAATAGAAGCACGCTCTCAACGAAAAACCTGAATAAGCGCTATAAAAAGCGGACGGTGGTTCAGGACGTTTCGATCGAAGTCAGCAGCGGCGAAGTGGTGGGTTTGCTGGGGCCGAATGGCGCCGGAAAGACGACCTGCTTCTACATGGTCGTCGGTCTGGTTGCCTGCGATGGCGGTGATGTGTTCATGGATGGGCAGCAGATCACGCATTACCCCATCCACAAACGGGCCCGGCTGGGAGTGTCGTATCTTCCGCAGGAAGCGTCGGTTTTCCGCAAGCTGAGCGTGGTCGAGAACATTCAGGCGGTTCTTGAACTGCAGAACTATGACGCCGCAGAGATCGCGCGGCGGACCGAGCAGCTGCTCGAAGAGCTGCATATCACGCACATCCGCAACAGTTCCGCAGCAGCGCTTTCGGGCGGCGAGCGTCGACGGGTGGAAATTGCCCGTGCGCTGTCGACTGAGCCGCGATTTATCCTGCTCGACGAACCCTTTGCCGGCATTGATCCGATTGCCGTTCTGGATATCCAGAAAATTATCCGCTTCCTCAAGGAGCGCGGGATTGGGGTGCTGATTACGGATCACAATGTGCGTGAAACATTGGGCATCTGTGACCACGCGTACATCCTCAACGAAGGCCGCGTTCTTGCCGCTGGCCGACCGGATGAAATCATTTATAATGAAAATGTACGCAAGGTTTATCTGGGCGAGAATTTCCGCCTCTGAGTCCGGATTTTTCATTGCATCCCTAGAGAATAAGGCGGGTAATAGTTACCCCTGTCCGGTGGCCGATCAGGCGCCCTAAATGAAACCATCCCTCCAACTCAGACTTTCACAGCATCTTGCGCTGACACCTCAGTTGCAGCAGTCGATTCGACTTCTGCAACTGTCGACGCTTGAGCTTGAGCAGGAGCTGGAAAAGTATCTGCAGGAGAATCCTCTGCTCGAACGCGAGGAAGAGGAATACGCACCCCAGTTACCCGCCACCAATGAAACATCCTCTGCTGAGGTGGTCGAGCCCAAGGAAGCTGAACCCGCGCAGGCTGTCGAAGACGAGAGCTGGCTGGGTGAAGAGAGTAGTTATTCCAGTTCGTCGGGGTCGTTCGACGATGAAGATGGAATGTATCAGGACGTTCAGGCCGCAACCACCTCGCTGCGCGAGCATCTGTCGTGGCAGCTTGGCCTGATGAGCATTCCGGATCGCGATCGGACGCTGGTGCAGTGCCTGATCGACGCGCTGGATGATGACGGTTATTTGACTCTGACGCTCGACGATCTGGCGGAAACTTTGCCGCCCGAACTGGAAATCGAACCGGAAGAATTGCAGATCGCGCTCAAGCATTTGCAGTATTTCGACCCGACCGGAGTCGGTGCGCGCAACGCCCAGGAATGCCTGGCTTTGCAACTTGAGGCCTTGCCCCAGGATGTGACACAGGTATTAGCTCTGAGAATTGTTCGCCAGCACCTCGAACTGCTGGCGGGACGTGATTTCACCAAGCTCAAGAAGCTGGTTGATTGCGACGATGACCGGCTGCGCGAAGCCCAGTTTCTAATCAGGAGCCTGAATCCCCGGCCCGGTGCCCAGTACGCCGCGCTTGAAGCGCGTTACATTACACCTGACGTGGTGGTGCGCAAGATTCGTGGGCACTGGACCGTCAATGTTAATTCTGATGCTTTTCCACGCTTGCGAATCAACAGTCTCTATGCCCAGATTCTGTCGCGTCAGCGCGGCTCCGGATTGGCCGGTCAGTTGCAGGAGGCGCGCTGGCTGATTAAAAATGTTCAGCAGCGTTTTGAAACCATCCTGCGTGTAGCGCAGTCTATTGTAGACCGACAGCGGCAATTCTTTGATCACGGCGAAGTGGCGATGCGGCCACTGGTGCTGCGAGAGATTGCCGATATACTGGGATTACACGAATCGACAGTGTCCCGAGTAACTACGCAAAAATACATGGCTACGCCACGCGGGATTTTTGAGCTCAAATATTTTTTCGGCAGCCATGTGGCGACAGAAACCGGAGGGGCGTGTTCGGCAACAGCGATACGTGCCTTGATCAAGCAACTGGTGAGCGCGGAAGATGCGAAAAAGCCTCTTTCGGATAGCCAGCTGTCAGAGGTTTTGGGACAGCAGGGCATTGTGGTGGCACGGCGAACCATTGCAAAATACCGAGAAGCTCTCAACATACCTCCCGTCAAGTTGCGCAAGTCCATTTAACAGGCACCGACCGATGATGAAACCGGTGTTTTTACCCTCACCCCTAAACCAGCTGATGCTAGCTGGCAAAGGGTTTCGACAATCGCACGAGCGATTGTCACCTTGATAAGGAGCCACACCATGAACCTGCAAATCAGTGGACACCATCTTGAGATCACCCCGGCGATTCGTGAATACGCCGCGGGAAAGCTTGAGCGCGTCACTCGCCACTTTGATAGCGTGATCGACGTGAACGTGATTTTGTCGGTGGACAAACTGAAGCAGAAAGCTGAAGTTACCGTTCATCTTTCCGGTAAAGACGTCTTTGTCGAGGCTATTGACGAAGATCTCTATGCCGCTATTGACAGCCTCGTTGATAAGCTAGACCGTCAGATCCAGAAGCACAAACAGAAACTTCAGGACCACCATCGAGGCCAGAAGATCGGTCATATCGTAGATTAATAGAACAACCCGTGCCCGGGTTTGGCCGTTGCGGCGACCCCGGTCACGGATCTTAGTTTCTCCCCTCAATCCCCTTTTCCGATAGCGCAGATTTAACCGTATGAGTCAGATTGCTCAGCTTTTGTCCGCCAGTACGATTGCCCTTGATCTCGATGTAACGAGCAAAAAGCGCGTCTTCGAGAAAGCCGGCCTGGTATTTGAAAACACGCATGGGATTGCCCGCAGCACCGTGTTTGACAGCCTTTTTGCGCGTGAAAAACTGGGTTCGACAGGACTCGGGCACGGGATTGCTATTCCGCATGGTCGCATCGATGGGTTGAAAAAGGCGCAGGGCGCATTTGTCCGCCTGGCCGCTCCCGTAGCATTTGACTCCCCGGATGGCAAACCGGTATCGCTGCTTTTCGTCCTGCTAGTCCCGGAACAGGCGACAGAGCAGCATTTACAGATTCTCTCTGAACTGGCCGAACGATTCTCTGATCGGAAGTGCCGTGAGGCGCTTTCTACGGCAGGTTCTGCAGAGGAAATCCTGGCGATATTCTCACATTGAGACCTCTCCTATGACAACTCATCGCACCATGAGCATCACCCAGCTCTACGAAGACCATATCGAAAAGCTGAAGCTGAACTGGGTCGCGGCAGAAGGTATTGAGCGGGAGGTGGAGCTTAAAGATCAGGAGATTTTCGGGCCGGATGTGGTCGGCCATCTGAATCTGATTTATAGCCATCGGGTACAGGTCATCGGCATGGCCGAACAGCGGTGGATAGAAAGCGCAGGGCTAGACCGCTGGAATCGCCAGATCGAAGACTTGTTCGCTTCAAAACCTCCGGCATTGATTATTGCCGACGGGATCGATGTTCCTCCTGGCGTGCATGATATCTGTGAAGCCACCCGGACCCCGCTTTTCACCACGCCGAAAGCTTGCTCGGCAGTGATCGACCTGCTGCATCTCTATCTGGCCCGCCGTTTTGCCGACACCGTCTCGGTGCATGGCGTATTCATGGACGTTTTCGGCATGGGCGTGCTGATTACCGGAGCGTCGGGGGTGGGCAAGAGCGAATTGGCCTTGGAATTGGTTTCACGTGGACACGGTCTGGTCGCTGACGATGTTGTCGAACTGGCGCGTATTGCTCCGACCACCATAGAAGGGCGCTGCCCAGGAATATTGCGCGACTTTCTTGAGGTGCGCGGTCTCGGTTTGCTCAATATCCGGACTATCTTTGGTGAAACTGCAGCACGCCGGAAAATGAAACTCAAACTGATTGTCCATTTGCAGAAAAATGTGACTCACGACGAAAATCCGCGTTTGCCGCTCGAAGCGCAGTCTCAGGAAATTCTTGGCATATCGATCCGCCGAGTTTTGCTCCACGTCGCCCCGGGGCGCAATCTTTCGGTACTGCTCGAAGCGGCGGTAAGAAATTGCATTCTCCAGCTGCGTGGGATCGATAGCATGAGTGAATTCATCACCCGTCAGCAGCAGGCGGTGCTTGACGAGGACATATGAAATCTCCGTATAATAAAGCCCCTTTTTTCAATCCTGACAAGGAGTTAAAGATGAAGGCCATGATTGCACTCGTCGTATTTGCATTGTCCGCCAGTCTCTCTGTTGCGGCAGAACCTGCGAAAAAGGAACCCTCTCCCGCGCAGTTGGCACAGCAGGAAAAGATGAAATCATGCAACGCCGACGCCGGAACAAAAGCACTCAAAGGCGATGAGCGCAAGAAATTCATGAGTGAATGCCTCGGTGCAAAGCCAGAGCCGGTGACCCAACAGAACAAGATGAAAAGCTGTAACGCCGATGCCGGGACGCAGGCGCTCAAGGGCGACGAGCGCAAAAAATTCATGAGCGAATGCCTCAAGTCAGAAAAGAAATAGGCTCCTAGCTCTAATAGTCACGGCGATGACTTCTCGTCAGCCGCCGTGACTCATTGCGTTACGCAAGAAGTTCGTAATTCATGCAGTCGGCATCTACCGCCGCTGGACGTGTCGCAAAGCTGATGATTCCCTTGCCCTGAATGTTACATTCCTTGCGTCGAATCCGTATTTCAGGCATTCCCTCCTGAGTCAGGTAGCTACCGTTGGTGCTGGTATCAATGAGTACAAATCCGTCGCTACGCTTTTCAATGACCGCGTGGTGGCGTGATACCTGATGACCATGAATCACCACATCGTTATCTGCATCTCGGCCCATACGTAGCGCGGTTTTTTTGTCATCGATAAATATTTCTTTCCCCTCATAGCGCAGGAGAAGTCGTTGCCCGGTGCGAAGCCCGTGGGCTTGCTCGTTTTCTGAACCAGCGGGAACAGATTCGACAGTGGGTTGAGAAAATACTTCGAAAATCCGGAGTGTCGAGAATTGGCTTTTACTCGGGAAAGCGCCCCGGTGACGGGTCTGTTTCTGCAAAGCTGATGAAAGTGACGCCTGTGACGAGTTGTCGGTCAATATCTCGCCGGGCTCAGCCAGCCCCGCAAGATAAGCAGCCAGACTCAACGCAGAGCCCATTAGCTCACCGTCAATTTCCTTGACCGAGCCGAGCGAAAAAGCCACACGAATTTCCAGTTTTAATCCTGAAACCGGTGGCAGATCAGCAACTTTGTGCTGCATTTCTAATGCCGCCTGAAGCGCTGCATCCACATGTTGAAAAATGGCCATCAACTCGGAGCCAAGCAGCTTTGCGATACGTCCGCCGGACGCCTCTATGCTCCGCTCCATGCGCTTGATGCAGCGATCTACCGCCTGTTGGGCTTCGCCAAGCCCCAACTTCGCGTGCAAACGGGCGCTGCCCGAGACCTCGGCAAAAAGCACGGTCTGAACAGAATCGTTAAGAATTTCCATGTTCATCCTAGCGCGCAATCGAAATAATCAGGATCGGTCTTGTCACATCTGGCTCTTCAGCAATCTTGCACGCTGCCCAACTGCGGCGCGAAAGATACGGTCTGAACAAGTGGAATAGGGGCTGGTAAATCAGGTTCGTCAAATACCGTGTCGCCGCCATCCATAAGCTCCAGTGCGTCGCCGACATGTAAGTCACTGAAGTTGAAGAGTGCGGCATCGGCAAGATGTGAAGGGACGACGTTCTGCATGGCCGTAAATACCGATTCGGTACGTCCCGGAAAGCGGCTATCCCAGTCAGCCATCATTTCGCGAATTTTCTGACGCTGCAGATTGTTTTGTGACCCGCACAGATTGCAGGGAATGATCGGAAACTCCATGCCCCGGGCAAAACGGGCGATGTCATTCTCGCCGCAATAAGCTAGCGGGCGGATGACTACATGCGCTCCGTCATCAGTAAGCAGCTTCGGTGGCATGCCTTTGAGCTTCCCCCCGAACAGCAGATTTAGAAACAGCGTATGCACCATGTCGTCACGGTGATGACCTAATGCGATCTTGTTGGCACCGAGTTCCTTGGCTGTTCGGTAAATCACGCCACGGCGCAAGCGTGAGCACAGCGAGCAAGTGGTTTTTCCTTCCGGGATTTTTTCCTTGACGATCGAATAGGTATCCTGCTCAACAATCCGATAGTCAACGCCCAGGCCCGAAAGATAGGCAGGTAGAACGTCGGAGGGAAAACCGGGCTGCTTCTGGTCGAGATTCATCGCGATCAGGCGAAAATCAACGGGAGCACGCTTCTGCATAGCCATCAGGATCGAGAGCATGGCGTAGGAGTCCTTGCCTCCCGAGATGCACACCAGAACGGTATCACCGGCCTCGATCATGTTGTAATCGGCAATGGCCTTGCCTACATTGCTTTCCAGACGCTTTTTCAGGCGCTGAAGATTCTTTGAATTTTCCACCAGACCTCTACATCAAAATAATAATTAACTACGGAGTGCACAGAGAGCACGGAGAAAAGCAAAGACTTTGGATGGTCTGCAGAAAGGAAAATCCTGCAGCTTAACGATTTCTCTGTGCTCTCCGTGGTTCAATGCTTTTCGATTTGGCACTACAAATGTGCGGTACGCCCACCATCTACATTGATCACCTGGCCGGTAATGTAGGGCGCATCATTGAGAAGAAAGCGCACCGTACGTGCGATGTCGTGGGGGCTGCCCTCGTGCTTGAGCAGGGTATGCGCAACAATCCGCTCGCGTGACGCATCATCGAATGCCGCGTCATCGGGCCACAGAATCGGGCCAGGGGCGACGGCGTTGACCCGGATCTCCGGTGCCAGTTCAATGGCCAGCGCCCGGGTCAGGCCGAGCAAACCAGCCTTGGCAGCACAATATAAAGAGTAACCGGCCATTGGCCGCTCGGCGTGGATATCGGTGATATTGACCACTGCTCCATGAGCGGCCTTAAGATGTGGAGCCGCGGCCTGGGTCAGGAACAGCGGGGCTTGCAGATTACTGCCCATGAGGTCGTCCCACGCGGCCAAGTCGATCCTCCCGATCGGTGTCCCGAAAAAACTGGAGGCATTGTTGACCAGACCGTCGAGCCGACCAAAATGATCGACCGTTCGGGAAATCAGGGTGGATAATGCATTGATATCCAGTAGATCGGCCTGCTGACACACCGCTGAACCTGGACGGATAGCATTCAATTCGGCGGTGATGGCCAAGGCAGCTTCGCTCGCCGTTCGAAAATGCACCATGATATTGGCTCCGGCCGCGTGCAACTCGCGGACAATGGAGCGCCCCACCCGCTTTGCTGCTCCGGTTACCAGTACCGTTTTGCCAATCACGTCTACTCCTAGGGGTCTGCCGCTGTTACCTATTGATATTTTATCGGATTTCAGCGATTGGCGCCGATGTCTTCAAGTGCATCGCTTGGGTATCTTAAGAGAGAGTTTGTCGGTAAACTGAGGGGAATTCACCGAGCCGAGGGTCACATGGACGACGAAATGCCACTGGATGCTGACGAGTTGATGTGTTTTTCCGACCGTATTGATCAGCTTCCCGCCGCGGAATCCGAATGGGTGTCCCGCCTGTTCCAGGAATGTCTGCGTGCCCGGATGCATGAAGCGGAATTGCTCTCTGCTGCGGTATCCAATGACGGAGGTGGCGCGGGTGGCAACATTGAGGAACAGCTGGCCCAGGTTGCGCTGGACACCGCTGAGTGGCTGAAAACCTTGTGGAATGTCGGTTATATGGGCGCCGGTAGTTTTCCTTCGCAGCCGCGATCAGCTTTTCCTTTGGTAGAACTTGAAGACGTGCTCAAATCGGCACTTTTTGCGCGCATCCGGCAAGGCAAGCGGCCCTTGCCCTTCCCTCCGCCGACCCGGAACGGCCTGCCTTGGCACGAATTGCTTGAAAGCGAGGATGACTCGCACGCCATCGACGCCGAGATTGTCCGCGATGGGCATGGGCAGGCACTGGGCGCCATAATCGCCGGCTGTTCCAGCTGGAATGTGCTCGAAGAGGTAGTGAAAGATCGCGAATATCTGGTTCAGCATCGCGGGAAAGGCCCGTTGTTCCGCTTGCAGTTCAGTCGCCCCTCGACGGTGTTGCACCGCGAACCCCCGCGCTGGAAACGCCGCATCCGCTTGCAGGAGCGCGGCGGCTATCGCAGCTATACATTGGAGTGGCCGAAAGAAGACGGTACCGTGCAGGAGGTTGCCCTGCGTGCGGCCACCTGGGAGCGTGCTGAATCGGAGGCCGCCTTCTGGATCGCCAGTACGCACCCTGAGATGTACGGGCAAGTCAGTTTCGAGCGCGTCGAGATCTGACACCAAGCTACTTCTTATAAACAATTCGAGAGACCTCCTCCGATGATCAAGACTTCGCTCGCCCTTGTTTTCCTTTTGTTGACCTTTGGCGCAAAAGCGGAACAGCCAGATTTCGAACTCCAACTCGGCAAGTCAGTGACCAACAAGCACCTCTCCTCCGGCTCGGGTATGGTGGCCCACAATGATCGTTTTTATGTGGTAGGAGATGACACGCCTTACCTGTTTGAGATCGACTCGGCGTTCAAAATTCGTGAAAAAACGCTGATCAAGTCCTATCCAGTCGACGCGCACGGGCGGATTGCCAAGACAATCAAGCCGGATTTTGAGGCGATGGTGCAGTTCCCGTATCAGGGCATGCGCTGGAACTTGATTGTCGGTTCGGGCAGCAAGGAAGGCGACCGCGAACTCGGTTTTATGCTCTCCGCAGACAATACCTTTCGCTACGAACAGAACCTGAGTCGGCTTTATCGGCAGTTATATGTTCTTGGTGGGTTGTCTGGAAAGCAGAGACTGAATATTGAAGGCTTGGCTCTGGCTGGTGAAACCCTCTATTTCTTTAATCGGGGAAATTCAGCAGGCAACATGATTTTCAGCGTGCCGCTGAGCGAGATCATCGACCTCATGATGGGGAATAGAGAGCGTGTCGAGCATTTGCAGCGAGTCGACGTCAAACTGCCGGTAGTCAAGGGCTTTGAAGCCGGTTTCTCGGGCGCCGACTTCTGGCCGCAGGCTGACGCGCTGATCTATACCGCGTCGATAGAAACCACCGGCGATGCCTATGGCGACGGTGAAATTCTGGGCAGCTTTATCGGCCTGATTCGGCGTGACGCGCTGAGCGATGGGGCGTTTCTGGATTTGCGTAACAGTGCGAAAAAGCTCACGCGAAAGCATAAAGCGATCAAAACCAAGGTCGAATCGGTGGCGCTGACCGAAGTCGGCCAGCGCACGTCACATGGCGCCCTGGTCAGCGACAACGATGACGGAAGCAGCGAGTTTTTTAAATTTACACTTCGTCTTAAGCGCTGAGCCGAGGCGAATAGTTCACAGAAATATTGGCTCGGGCGTCAGTTCGACGCCGTATTTCTCGCGCACATCGCGCTGAATGCTCTGCATCAGCGCCGCCACATCGGCGCTCGTTGCCCCGCCGCGATTAACCAGCACCAGGGCCTGTTTCTCGTACATCCCGACGCGACCGAGATATCGGCCTTTCCAGCCAGCCTGTTCGATCAGCCAGCCGGCAGCGAGTTTGATGCGGCCATCGGCTTGCGGGTAGCGCGGCAAGCCAGGATGGGCCAGTGTCAGACGATCAGCGATCAGCTGATCGACTACTGGGTTATGGAAAAAACTTCCGGCGTTGGGGATCCGCGCCGGATCGGGCAGCTTGCGCTGACGTATGGCGCTGACCGCATCAGCGATCTGATGCGCATCTGGCGTGCCAGTGCCTTGCGCAGCAAGTTCAGCGCCTACATCGGCATAGCCGGTGAGCGGCGTCCAAGTCTTGGGCAGGCGGAAGGTCACGTCGGTAATTACGACACGTCCGTCGAGATGCCAGCCTTGCTGCTTGAAGACGCTGTCGCGGTAAGCGAAACGGCAGTCTGCATGGGTGAAAATGCGTGCCTCTCCGCGCTGACGATCGAATGCGGTCAGGGAATAAAAGTACTCGCCCGCTTCCAGTCCGTAGGCGCCGATGTTCTGTACCGGAGCTGCTCCGACCGTGCCGGGTATTAGCGAGAGGTTTTCCAGCCCCGGCCGACCCTGTGCGAGAGTCCATTGTACGAAGTCGTGCCAGTTTTCACCTGCGCCAGCGCGTACATACCAGGCATCGGCGTCTTCACTGACCTGGTCGCGGCCGGGGATGGCCATGTGCAGAATGAGGCCATCAAAGTCTCCGCCCAGCACCAGATTGCTGCCGTGGCCGATAACAAAACAGCGCTGGATTAGGCTTACGGGCAGCGCAGCCAGCTGTTCAGCCGAGGTGATTTCGGCATAGTGAGCGGCACGACCCGGCAAGGCCAGGGTCGTGTGGGCCGAAAGATCGACGTCGGTCTGGACGAAATCCGGGAGCCGCATCAGCTTGGCTTAAAGTACTGGCGCCAGCCAGCGCCCGGCTTCGGCCATGCTCAGGCCGGTGCGTTGTGCCCAATCCTCAAGCTGATCGCGGGCGATCTTGCTGACCGCAAAGTAGTCGGCCAGCGGATGCGCCAGGTAAAAGCCGGAAACAGCCGCCGCCGGGGTCATCGCGAAATTCTCGGTAATGCCCATGCCGGCGTTGGCCGGGGCGTCGAGCAGGGCGAACAGCGCGCCCTTGGCGGTATGGTCGGGGCAGGCTGGATAACCCGGCGCCGGACGAATGCCCTGGTAGTCCTCACGGATCAGCGCCTCGTTGCTCAGGGTCTCGGCCTTGGCGTAGCCCCAGGCGTCGCGGCGGACCTGAGCGTGCAGCCATTCGGCACAGGCTTCGGCGAGTCGGTCGGCGAGCGACTTGAGCATGATCGCCCGGTAGTCATCGTGTTCGGCCTCAAATTCGGCAAGTTTCTTCTCGATGCCAATTCCCGCGGTGACGGCAAAGGCACCGATCCAGTCCGGCGTTCCCCGCTCGGCAATGAAATCGCTGAGGCAGTAATGCGGTTTACCCGAGGGGCGCTCGTGCTGCTGGCGCAGATTGTGCCAGACCATGAGTTTTTCGCTGCGCGATTCGTCGGTGTACAGCTCGATGTCGTCACCGACGGCGTTGGCCGGATAAAGCCCGAACACCGCGTTGGCGGTCAGCCACTTGCCGGCGATGAGTTGCTCGAGCATGAGCTTGGCGTCGGTAAAGACCGAGCGTGCCGATTCACCAACGATGGCATCATCGAGAATTTTCGGGAAACTGCCGGCAAGATCCCAAGTCTGGAAGAACGGGCCCCAGTCGATATACTCGGCCAGGGTGGCCAGATCGATCTCGCGCAGGACGTGCAGTCCGGGTTGCTGCGGCGCCACCGGCGCATACCCGGCGTCGCCGACAAAACGGTTGCGCCGCGCAGCCTCGAGCGGAACGAGTACGGTGGCTTTCTTGTTGGCATGCTGCTCGCGTACGCGCGCGTAGTCGGCGATGACCTCGGCCTTGAAGCTGGCGGCATGGTCAATTGAGAGCAGCTTGGTGACCACGCCGACGGCGCGCGAGGCGTCCGGGACATAGACCACGGCGCCGGAATAATTGGGTGCGATCTTGATCGCCGTATGCGCGCGGCTGGTCGTCGCACCGCCAATCAGCAGCGGTACGTCAAAGCCCTGACGCTGCATTTCGGCGGCGACGTGGGTCATTTCTTCGAGTGAGGGGGTGATCAGACCGGACAATCCGATGGCTTGTGCGCCATGTTCTTTTGCCGCGTGCAGAATCTTTTCACAGGAAACCATAACGCCGATGTCGATGACTTCGTAACCGTTGCAGCCGAGCACAACGCCGACGATATTTTTGCCGATATCATGAACGTCGCCCTTGACCGTGGCCATGATGATGCGGCCCTTGCTGGTCGAACCGGTGCGCAGCTTTTCCGCTTCGATATAGGGAATCAGATGCGCCACGGCCTGCTTCATCACGCGCGCCGATTTGACCACCTGCGGCAGGAACATCTTGCCCTCGCCGAAGAGGTCGCCGACGACGTTCATGCCGCCCATCAACGGACCTTCAATGACAGACAGCGGCGGCTTGCCCGCGGCTTCGAGGGCGGCGCGGCATTCTTCGGTATCGGCAACGACGAAGTCAGTAATGCCCTTGACCAGAGCGTGCGAAAGACGGGCCTCGACCGGCATCTCGCGCCAGGAGAGATCGGGGCCGGTGTTCTTGGCCTTGCCTTCCCTGACCGTCTGGGCAAATTCGACCAGTGCCTCGCCGGCTTCCGGCGAGCGGTTGAGAACCACATCCTCGACGCGCTGGCGCAGCTCGGGATCGAGGTCGTCATAAATGCCGACCATGCCGGCATTGACGATGCCCATCGACAGCCCGGCCTTGACCGCGTGATAGAGGAAAACCGTGTGGATGGCTTCGCGTACCGGGTCGTTGCCACGGAACGAGAACGAGACGTTGGAAACACCGCCGGAAATCTGCGCGTAGGGGAGATGGGCGCGAATCCAGCGGCAGGCTTCGATGAAGTCTACGGCGTAGTTGTTGTGCTCTTCGATGCCGGTGGCAATGGCGAAGATGTTCGGGTCGAAGATGATGTCTTCGGGCGGGAAGCCGATGCTCAGCAGGAGGTCGTAAGCGCGCTTGCAGATTTCGGTCTTGCGCGCGTAGGTGTCGGCCTGGCCGGCTTCGTCAAAGGCCATGACCACCACCGCCGCGCCGTAACGGCGCGCCAGCCGGGCATGGTGGAGAAAGGCGGCTTCGCCTTCCTTCATCGAGATCGAGTTGACGATGCCCTTGCCCTGGATGCACTTGAGGCCGGCTTCGATGATTTCCCATTTCGATGAGTCGATCATGATCGGCACGCGCGAGATATCGGGCTCGGAGGCGATCAGCTTGAGGAAACGATCCATCGCTGCCTTGCCGTCGAGCATCGCGTCGTCCATGTTGATGTCAATCACTTGCGCGCCGTTCTCGACCTGCTGCCGGGCCACCGCCAGCGCATCGTCGAGGCGGCCCTCGAGAATCATCCGGGCAAAGGCTTTCGAGCCGGTGACGTTGGTCCGCTCGCCAACATTGACGAAGAGTGAGTCCTTGCCGACATTGAACGGCTCGAGTCCGGACAGGCGCAGCTTCTTCTCTACGCAAGGAATAGGTCGCGGCTTGGCGTGGGCCACCTGGCGAGCAATCGCTGCAATGTGCTCGGGCGAGGTGCCGCAGCAGCCGCCGACGATGTTCACAAAGCCTTGCTTAGCCCAGTCGGAAATTTCCTCGGCCAGCTGCTCGGGCGTTTCGTCGTAGCCGCCGAAGGCATTCGGCAGGCCGGCATTAGGATGCGCTGAAACATAGCAGTCGCAGATGCGCGAGAGTTCTTCGACGTACTGGCGCAATTCACCGGCGCCGAGCGCACAGTTGAGGCCGAAAGACAGCGGTCGGATATGGCTCAGCGAATTCCAGAAGGCTTCGGCCGTCTGTCCTGACAGAGTGCGTCCGGAAGCGTCGGTAATCGTTCCGGAAATCATTACCGGCCAGCGTCGACCGGCGTTCTCGAAGAACTGTTCGATCGAGAATAGCGCCGCCTTGGCATTGAGCGTATCGAAAACGGTCTCCACCAGCAGGATGTCGGCGCCGCCGTCGGTCAGCCCGCGAATGGCCTCGGTGTAGGTTCCGACCAGCTCGTCGAAGCTGGTGTTGCGATAGCCGGGGTCATTAACGTCCGGAGAAATGGACGCGGTGCGCGAGGTCGGCCCGAGGACGCCGGCTACGAAACGCGGCTTGGCCGGGTCTTTCGCGGTGAATTCGTCGCATACTTCGCGTGCCAGCCTTGCGCCGGCGACGTTGAGTTCATAAACAATTGCTTCGAGCTTGTAGTCGGCCTGCGAAACAGCGGTGGCATTGAAGGTACAGGTTTCGAGGAGGTCGGCGCCAGCGGCCAGATATTCGGCATGAATGCCACGAATGATCGCCGGTTGGGTGAGCAGCAGCAGGTCGTTGTTGCCCTTCAGATCGTACGCATGATCAGCAAAGCGTGCACCACGGTAATCGGCTTCCTGCAGATTGTGGCGCTGGATCATGGTGCCCATCGCCCCGTCAAGAATCAGCAGACGTTGTTGCAGGAGGGTGGAAAGTTCGGCAGAGCGATCTGGCTGCATGTAAAACCTCAAAAATGAAAAACCCGTTCAGCATCTTCAGCGAACGGGTTTCGGAAATAGAGTCGAAACGGCCGCTTTAGCCGTATTTGTTACGCGCCCGCAAGCTGAACTTCAAATCGGCGCGATCCGGACAAATCAGGCCGGTCGAGGCCGTGAATCTACGCGCCAAGCTGTTGATTGTCAAGCCGCAAATGGCTTGGCTGAGGCATTTCACGGCTTGCCGTGGCTGTCGATTCTCAGCCCCCGGCGTCGAGATTCGAACTGGTGCGCAGGACGCGTTTTTGCACATCGAAATGCACGTTGAAGTATTGATCACCTCCGCCCTCTGATCTGGTTTTCCAGTCCCAGACGTGCTCTTTCTTCAGCGAAAAGTAAAGTTCGTGTGCCGGTTGGCCGAGCAGGCGGCGAATCTCGTCTGTGCTCATACCGGCTTTGATTCTGGCAAAGTTCTCGTCGGTCAGTACCTGCCTTACTTCACGTACCCGCAGGTCCGGTCCGAAATCGATCATGTAATTGACCATGCCTTGCGGGGTGCGCGGATACTCCCAGGTTTGTGACCCATCCGTGTCCTGCCAGGCCATCGTGGGTTCGCCCAGGAGTTGGCGCACGTCCTGTGTTGTCGAGATGCCCGGCTTCACCCTGCCGAGATTGATCCCGTCGCAGGCCGGCAGAAACGCCGCCAACAGGCCGCTAAGCAGACCGGCCACTAGCCTTTTCAACATCAACCCCAATTCCGCAGTAAGCCGGGTGGTGAGGGCTGCTCGGTACGGCCCAAAGCGCTTACAATCGATAGCATTTTGAAGAATCTGAGGCCCTTTGATTTGTTACGCATGTTTATGATCCCCAGATTAATCTGTCGGGTGGAGCCTGGTAGAAGGCTATCGCGCGGGATATCCTGTTGGCAAGACAAAAATGTAAAGGCAGCGCAACGGCATGAAGACGCCACATATTCCTGACTGGGTCAGAAAGATACTCGATCATAGCGCCGGGCATCGCTACTACCCGCTGGTGGTGGCGCTGATCGCCTTTGCTTCGACGGCGACCTTTGCCTTCCCTTTTGTGATCGTGCTGATTCCGGCGGTGCTGCTGGCGCCGCGCCGTTGGCTGGTGCTCGGCCTGCTTGCCGGAGTATCGAGTGGTCTTGGCGGTGCGGTGTTGTCTGAGGTATTCCAGTTCATGGGGCGCGAACTGGTCATCGCCCGTTTCCCGCATCTGGCCGCCAGCGAGCACTGGCAGTTGGCCAGCGACTGGCTGCAACACTATGGTCTGGTGGCCCTGGCGATCATTGCCGCGTCGCCAATACCGCAAACGCCGGCTATCCTGGTGTATTCGCTGGCGAATCCTTCAGCTTTGGGGGTACTGTTGGCCATCGGAATCGGGAAAACGCTGAAATACGTCTTCCTGGCTTGGCTGACGGCTCGCTACCCGGCTCGATTCATTAACTATCGTTGACACTGCGGTGCTACGCTCACGTGCCAGCGAATCGCTGGGCACGTGCAGAGCGTAGACTATCCCGCTAACCGCCGACCAGCAGTCGTCCGATGACCTGACCCACCACGACAACGCGGTCGCTGTCTGGGGTGTTTTCGGAAAAATCGGACTCGTTGAGCGTTTCGTCGTCGAACAGCGGGTTGTCGCAAATCAGGCGAACACTTTGGCGCAGCCCTTTTTGTACGCGACGAATGATGAAGCGACCACCGATTTGCAGCACGAAGACACCATTGGCCAGAATGTTTTTGACGCGCGGATCGTAAACCACCACGTCGCCATTATTTGCGTAAGGGCTCATGTCGTCGTTGCTGATCTGCAACATCTTCATGTCATTTGGCAGACCAATGCTACGCAGGGTTTCCGGCAAGGTGTACCAGGAGAAGCCCTCGAGACTGTCATCTTCGTGCATGTCGACCATGACGTAGCGTTCGTCGATGACTTTCGCGCCGGTGCTCTGATCGCCGACCACCAGTTGCTCAACGGTGGTGCCGAGGATTTCAGCAATCTCGGGCAGGCGTGAGAGTTCGGGGACGCCATCGCCTTTCAGCCAGTTGGCGGCGGTGTTCTGGCTGACGCCAAAGAGCTCGGCGACGCCAATGACTCGCCCGTAACCCGAAGGAATGGCCCCCCGGTGATCCAGTGCGGCGTTGAGATTGTTGGCAAAATGCTTACGGAAAGCCTTCTGCTTGATCGAGCGATCGTCGGAGTCGCTAAGTTGAATAACTGTATTCATAGGTTGTTTGGCTACGGGAAAAGGTGGTTCATTATACGTTTTGTAAGAAATTTTGCATAATTTCTAATAACACTATTTGTCGGTTTCATCCGCTGACCTGTGTCTGTGAATGATCGTTGCATGCTATGGGTCTTGGGCAGTCACTTCTTACGATGGCACTAGGCGCGAATAGTTCCATAATTTGCCAAGCGGGCTTGCCGTTTAGGCGAATGAAGCAAACAAGGTCAGCAGCGAGTCGCCGTAGCGCTCGACCTTGGCCAGGCCGATGCCCGTCACTTGCAGCAGTTCGGTGCTCGATTGCGGCCGTTGCGCCGCCAGTTCCTGCAAGGTCTTGTCGTGCAGAATGACATAGGCGGGGACGCCCTGTTCGCGTGCTTTCTCGGCGCGCCAGGCGCGCAGTGCCTCAAAACAGGCGGCATCGCCGACGGCCACCGGCATACTGCGTTTTTTGGCCGGGGAATCCGTTGCTTTTTTACCACTACTGCGGGCGCTCTGCCGTCGCAGGGTCAGCGTCGATTCGCCTTTGAGCACCGGACGAGCCAAATCGGTCAGCTTGAGCGCGCCGTAAGCATTGACGTCGGCTTCGAGCAGACCGGCCGCCAGCAGCTGACGGAATACCGAGCGCCAGTCGCGGTCGTCGAGATCGGCACCGACGCCAAAGGTTGGCAGGCTGTCGTGGCCGAATTGCTTGACCTTGTCGGTGGCTTTGCCGCGCAGAATGTCGATCAGGTGCCCGGCGCCGAAACGTTGACCGGTGCGCAGTGCGGCAGACAGGGCTTTTTGCGCGGCAACGGTGCCGTCCCACACCTGAGGCGGTTCGATGCAAACGTCACAGTTGCCGCAGGGCGCCGCTTCTTCGCCAAAGTAGTTGAGCAGCACGACACGGCGACATCTGGCTGACTCGCAATAAGCCAGCATGGCATCGAGTTTCTGGCGCTCGACGCGTTTCTGCTCGTCAGGCGAACCCGAACCTTCGATCATCTGCCGGTGAATCACCACATCGTTCAGGCCATAGGTCATCCAGGCTTCGGAGGGCGCGCTGTCACGGCCGGCGCGTCCGGTTTCCTGATAGTAGGCTTCGAGGCTCTTGGGTAAGTCGAGGTGCGCCACGAAGCGCACGTCAGGCTTGTCGATACCCATGCCAAAGGCAATCGTCGCGACCATGACAACACCATCGTCGCGCAAAAACCGCTGCTGATGCTGCTGCCGTGTTTCGCTGTCCAGACCGGCGTGATACGGCAGCGCGTCGACGCCATGCTGCTTCAGCCAGACCGCTGTTTCATCGACCTTGCGCCGCGACAGGCAATAGACAATTCCGGCTTCCTCGCGATGTTCGCTGAGGAAGGCCAGCAATTGCTTGCGCGGATTGTCGCGCTCAACGATGAGATAGCGGATATTTGGCCGGTCGAAACTGGCGACGAAGATCTCGGCGGTGGACAGGCCGAGCCGGGAGATGATTTCCTGTCGCGTCAGCTCATCGGCTGTTGCGGTTAGCGCGATGCGCGGAACCTGAGGGTAACGTTCGTGTAGTTTCGAAAGCTGGATGTATTCCGGACGGAAATCGTGGCCCCACTGCGAAACGCAATGTGCCTCGTCGATGGCGAACAGCGCCAGCTGGCCTTGGTCGTCAAGCTGGTCCATCAGACCAATGAAGCGCTCAGTGAGTAAGCGCTCGGGCGCGACGTAGATTAGATCGAGGTCACCGCGCATCAGGCGGCGTTCGGTGTCAACCACCGCAGCGAAATCCTGCGAGGAGTTGAGAAAGGCCGCGCGTACGCCAGCTTGCAGCAAGGCGTCGACCTGATCCTGCATCAAGGCGATCAGTGGCGAGACGACCACCCCTACTCCCGGCCGCAGCAGTGCCGGAATCTGATAGCACAGCGACTTTCCGCCCCCCGTGGGCATCAGCACCAGGGCGTCACCGCCGCCGCTGACGTGGTCAATGATCTCGGATTGATGGCCGCGAAATTCCGGGTAACCGAAAACGCGGTTCAGGATTTCCAGGGCGTGCAGGTTTTCACGGGCGAAGCGGGGCGGCAGGTTCATCGGCCGTCAATCTTGGGCAGCAGGCTCAAGGCTTCAGTTTCCAGCATCCTTGACCCCGGCGCTGTGCGCCTGCTGGTCGGCCCAATACGATGAGCGCACCATCGGACCGCAGGCCGCGCCGGTAAAACCCATGGCCCGGGCTTCGCGTTCGTACATGGCGAATGTGTCGGGATGTACGTAGCGCGAGACCGGCAGATGGTGACCCGACGGCGCCAGATACTGGCCGATGGTTAGCATTTCAACCCCGTTGGCACGCAAGTCTCGCAGGACCTCAAGGATTTCCTCGTCGGTCTCGCCGAGACCGACCATCAGTCCGGACTTGGTCGGCACTTGCGGATAGCGCTGCTTGAACTGCTGCATGAAGGCCAGCGAGTGCGCGTAGTCGGCACCGGGCCTGGCTTGCTTGTACAGACGCGGCACGGTTTCCATATTGTGGTTGAGGACATCGGGCAGGGATTGCCCGAGCACCTCGATGGCGATCTCCAGGCGTCCGCGGAAGTCGGGGACCAGGGTTTCAATGGTGGTCGTCGGCGATTTTTCACGCACCGCGGTGATCACCTCGACGAAATGTTGGGCGCCGCCGTCGCGCAGGTCGTCACGGTCTACGCTGGTGATTACCACGTAGCGCAGCTTGAGGCGGGCCACGCTATCCGCCAGGTGGGCCGGTTCATCAGCATCGGGCGGCAGGGGTTTGCCGTGACCGACATCGCAGAACGGACAGCGGCGTGTGCAGATGTCGCCGAGAATCATGAAGGTCGCTGTGCCGCGCCCGAAGCATTCGCCGATGTTCGGGCACGCCGCTTCTTCGCAGACCGTATGCAGCTTCTGGTCGCGCAGCATTTTTTTAATTTCACCGAAGCGACCGGCGTCGTTACCGGCCTTGACGCGAATCCACGTCGGTTTGCGCAGCACTTCGTCGGTATGCACGACCTTGATCGGAATGCGCGCGGTTTTCAGCTCGCCGCGCTGTTTGACCCCGGCCACCTTGGCAGGGGGCTTTTCCTGTTCGTTCATGCTTGCTCCAGTTGTTGGGCCAGGTGGCCAACCAGCCGCTCAGAAATCTGCGCCGGTGACAGGTTGACCCCGAGATCGCGGGTCTGGGTGACCGACATTCCGGCGTAACCGCAGGGATTGATCGCTAAAAACGGAGAAAGATCCATATCGACGTTCAAACTGAGGCCGTGATAGCAGCCGTTCTTCCTCACCCGCAGGCCGAGCGCGGCGATTTTCGCGCTGCTGCCGTTCAGCTGGACATAGACACCGGGGGCGCCGTCGAGCCGCTCTGCCGCGACGCCGCAATCGGCCAGCAGATCGATGATCGCTTGCTCGATGCGCGACACCAGTTTGCGCACGCCAAGACCGCGCCGGGAGAGGTCAAGCAGCAGATAGATCACCACCTGACCGGGGCCGTGATAGGTGATCTGTCCGCCGCGGTCGATATTGACCAGCGGGATGCCATTGTCGACCAGCAAGTGTTCGGGCTTGCCGGCCTGCCCCAGGGTGTACACCGGGGGATGTTCGCAGATCCACAGTTCATCGGGTGTTTCTGCCGTGCGCTCGGCGGTATGGTGAACCATCGCCTGCCAGGTCGGAACGTAGTCTACGCGCCCAAGGGCGCGCACGGTGAGGGGTGAGGAGTGAGGGGTGAGGAGTAAACCCTCGGTGCACTGAGAGTCGGTTCTCTCTTTACTCTTCACTCTTCGCGCCTCACTACAGAACCACTTTGATCATCGGGTGGCTGGACAGCTCGGTGTACAGGGCGTCCAGTTGGGGCTTGGAGGTGGCGTTGATGGTGCAGGTCAGGCTCAGGTATTTGCCACTGCTCGAGGCGCGCATTTCCATGGTTGCGCCGTCATAATCCGGCGCATGACGCAGCACGACATCGAGTACGGTCTGGGCAAGAGCGTCATGGGTCAGGCCCATGATCTTGAGTGGAAAGGCGCAGGGGAATTCGAGCAGGGTTTCCTTCTCTTCAGGCATCGCCATGCCTCATCACTTCTTCCTTGTAGGTGCGGAACCAGGCATGCATCTGACGGGTCACCGGACCGGGCTTGCCAGCCTGGTCGCCGTGGCCGACCGGCTGTCCGTCGAGTGTGGCAATGGCCAGCACTTCCTTGGTCGACGAGGTCATCCACAACTCGTCGGCGCTGCGCAGCTCGGCTTCGCTGACCGGGCGGATCTGGTGCGGCGCCTGATGCTTGGCCGCCAACTCGAGTACCACGTCGTAGGTGACACCCGGCAGGATGAGGTGATCCTTGGGCGGCGTGATGATGACGCCGTCCTTGACCAGAAAAATGTTGGTCGCCGAGCCTTCGGTGAGCAGTCCGTCACGCAGCATGATGGTTTCGGTGCAGCCGACATCGGCCGACAGCTGGCGGGTCAGGATGTTCGGCAGCAACGAGACGGTTTTCAGATCACAGCGCGACCAGCGAATGTCCGGAGCGGTGATCACCGCCACGCCGGCTTCACGCTGCGCGGCCGACGGGCTGACCAGCGGCGCGGAAAAGAGAAAGACCGTCGGCGCTACACCCTTCGGGAAGCACTGATCACGCTTGATGTCGGCACCGCGTGAGACCTGGATATAGACCTGCTGATCATCAAATTCGCTCTCGGCGATCAGACGCAAGATGATTGTTTTCCACTCGTCGGCGCTGTGCGGATTGGCCAGACGAATGCCGTCAAAAGAGTCCTGAAAACGGCGCAGGTGTTCGTCGATACGGAAGGGGAAGCGGGAATAGACCGGGATGACTTCGTACACGCCGTCGGCATACAAAAAACCACGATCAAGCGGCGAAATACGGGCTTCCGAGAGGGGTAAGAACTGACCGTTAAGATAGGCTCTCATGGGAGTTCCTTAATTGAACCAGAGACGTACGGAGTCGATCATGCGCCCGAATATTCCTGCGACCGGTACGGCCTCGAGGGCAACGACCGGGTATTCACCAAAAGGTTTGTCGTCGACGCTGACCTTCAGCGTGCCGACCGCCTGTCCGGCGCTGACCGGAGCGACGAGCGGCTGACGGGACAGTAGTTCGGCCTTGACGCGCGGCGCCATGCCTTTGGGGACGGCGAGAATGAAATCGCTGGTAAAGCCCGCCTTGACGGTCTTTTCCGAGCCCTTCCAGACCTTGAGGCTGGAAATCGCCTGATCCTTGGCGTAGAGCTGGACTGCATCATAGAACTGGAAGCCGTAGTTGAGCAGCTTGAGGGATTCCTGGGCGCGGACGGCGTCGCTCGAAGCGCCGAGAAGCACCGAGAGCAGGCGACGCGGGCCGCGTTTGGCCGACGAAATCAGGCAGTATCCTGCGGCGTCGGTGTGGCCGGTCTTGACGCCGTCGACGGTCGGGTCCAGCCACAGCAGACGGTTGCGATTCGGCTGGGTGATCTTGTTGTAGCGAAATTCCTTAATCGAATAGTACTTGGCGTAATCTTCAGGGAAGTCGCGGATCAGCGCCGTGGTCAGGGTCGCCAGATCGCGGGCGGTGGTGAAGTGCTGGGCATCAGGCAGGCCGGTGGAATTGCGGAAACTGGTCGCTTTCATGCCCAGACGCTGCGCTTCGCGATTCATCATCAGCGCAAAATTCTCTTCGCTGCCGGCAATCGCCTCGGACAGGGCGACGCAGGCATCGTTGCCGGATTGCACGATCATGCCCTTGATCAGGTCCTCGATACTGACCTGGGTGTTTACCTGGATGAACATGCGTGACCCTTGGGCTTTCCAGGCTTTTTCCGACACCGGGATCGTTTGTTCGGTGCGGATGGCGCCCTGCTTGAGTGCGGCAAAGGTCAGGTAGGCGGTCATCAGCTTGGTCAGCGACGCCGGTTCCAGTCGCTCATCGGGCGCTTGCGACGCCAGGACCTGCCCCGACCCCACTTCAATCAGCAGCCAGGACTTAGCCATCAGTGCCGGGGGGGGAGGAAGTTGCTGGGCCAAGGCCAGTGCCGGGAGAAGAATCAGTGCGAGGAAAAGCGATTGAAGCGTGCGCATGGGAGGCGTTTATCCGTGGTTCGTCGAATAGGACATTATATCAAGCGCTAGCCCGGCCCCTTGCTGAATTCCTTGGGTGATTGTGTAACGAGTCCTGAATCATCGGAGAAAAAAGCGACAGGATCATTGCGGCGAGGAGTGAACCGGAATGATCCTGCACTTAAACGAAATAAACCATTTTTTAATTCGTTGTTTTCCCGAACTTTCCTGAATGACTGAATCGGTCAAGTTTGGCCTTGAAAAACAGGCGTGCTTTTTCCTTCTGCTCGGCGTTGAGCGCGTCATACATGGTCAGCCAGCGCTCAAGATTGGCCTCGTGGAGTTTTTGTCCTTCATTCTTGATTTCGCTCATGCGTTTGGCTACGGCGCGCAAATCGGCTCCAGGCTGGTTGATCAGGTTCTGGACTTCTTCATGATGTTTGCTGAAGCGCTCGTGCATTGCGCTACGGCTATCTTTGCTCGCCGTTTCGGTTTGCTTCCAGAGCGCCTCCTGCTTGGCGTCGAGCTGCAATTCGTCATGCAGTTTGGACATTTCCTTGAGGCCACGGGCCATGTGCCGCTCGTGCATTTTTCCGGCATGGCCGCCGGGTACGCCATCCATGGGCGGCATGGCATAGGCGCTGGCTGCCAGTCCGATCGAGGTGGCGACGGCGATGATGATCAGGCGGGGAGAAAAACGGGTTTTCATGATGAAACTCCTAGAGCTGGGTTGAAAAGTAATCAGAAAGTTGGGGGGCTTTCCTGACGACGCCATTGTCAGTGTCTTGGCGTTGCAAATGATTGCGGATTCACGGTCAATAGTTGCAAATTGTTTCAGCTCGACACCATCAGGCAAGTGACGGCATAAAATGAGCCCCATGAAAAAAATACTTCTTGTCGACGACGACTCCGAACTGCGCCAATTGTTGGCCACCTATCTTGGCCGTCACGGGTTTGACACGTTGCTGCTGCCGGATACTCGGCAACTCGACGCCTACCTGCTGCGCTTTCAGCCGCATCTGCTGGTGCTCGATCTGATGATGCCGGGCGAAGACGGGCTGGCCGCCTGCCGTCGTCTGCGCGGGCGCGGAGAAACGTTGCCAATCATCATGCTCACCGCGCGTGACGAACCGGTGGATCGGGTGATCGGTCTGGAAATGGGCGCTGATGATTACGTCGGCAAACCCTTTGATCCGCGCGAGCTGGTTGCGCGCATCGAGGCGGTCTTGCGCCGCGGCGCGCAGCCCGCCGCAGCGCCCGATCCCAAGGGCGGGGTATTCTGCTTTGGCGACTGGAGCCTGGATCGCGGCAGCCGCCAGCTGGCGCGCGGTAGCGAAGTCGTAGCGTTAACCAGCGGCGAATTTTCCCTGCTCAACACCCTGGTCGCCAACGCCCACCGCCCGATGAAGCGTGAGCGCTTGCTTGAACTGACGCGCGGTGACGACAGCGAGTCCTTTGATCGCGCCATCGATGTGCAGATCCACCGCTTGCGCCGACTGATTGAGAGCGATCCGGCGCATCCCCGTTATCTGCAAACGGTCTGGGGGGTTGGCTACGTTTTCGTTCCGGATGCAGAAAACAAAGAGAGTACAGAATCATGAAAATGCTTCCCGCATCGCTGGCGACGCGAACGGTCTTGCTGGTTATCGCCATCATTGCCATTGCCGAGGTCGCGAGCTTCTCGCTGGTCTTTCATCATGGGCGAGTGACGCATACGAACAGGACGGTACAGTATGTCGCCGGGCAAATCCGTTTGCTGCAAACCGTGCTTCCAGGGCTCGACGCCAGCGCCCGACAGCGACTCTCAAGTACGGATGTCGGCGAGCAGTGGCTGCAGTTGCGCCCGGACGGGGCTTCCGTTCCTGAGCATGAACCGAAGTTCGGCTTTGCCCGTCGTCTGGGCCGCGATCTAGGCCTTCTTCTTGGCGAAACGGTGAGCTTGCGCCATGCCGGTCCGGGGCTGCGCAGTGCCTTGTGGATCGGTTTCATGGCCGGCAACGAACGCTGGTGGCTGGTGCTGCCCCCGCCGCGCTTCGAACCTCAGGCGCTGCCTCCAGATCTGTGGTGGTGGTTGGCCGGGACGCTCGTGCTGCTGATCGTCATCGCCGGATTTTTCGTGCGTGGCATTGTCCGGCCTCTGGCGCGCCTTGGCGAAGCGGTGGCGGCGACCGGCGGCGGCAGCGCGCGGACGGTCACGCCGGAAGGGCCGAAAGAGGTGCAGCGCCTGGCCGAACGGCACAACACCATGGTCGAGCAACTGGCCAGCGCCGACGCCGAGCGGCGCGAAATGCTGGCCGGCCTGACCCATGATCTGCGTGCTCCGCTGGCTCGTCTGCGGGTTCGACTGGCGCTGCTGGAGAGTGACGCGGAACGTGCCGGCCTGGCGCGTGATGCCGAGGATATGGAGCGGATTGTCACGCAGTGCCTGGACTTTCTGCACAGCGAGGGAATTGGCAGTCGACCTGTGGCACCGCTGTTTTTTGCTGATGCGGTGAGTAGTGAGGTGGCGCGCCACTGCGAAGTGGGCAGCTCGGTCGCCATGTCTGTCGGCGAGCGGGTGGCGGATGCGCAGGTTGCCATTTCGCCGGGCGATCTGCAGCGCTTGATGGATAACCTGATTGACAATGCCTTCCGGCATGGAAAACCACCCGTTAACGTTACCCTTTTCGCAGCACAAGACGGATTTGTGCAGCTGGAAATTCGTGATCATGGGGCTGGTGTGGCCGCTGAGCAACGTACTCGGGCGCTTGAGGCGTTTGCGCAAATTGATCCAGCGCGGGCGACTGACGGCAGTTGCGGGCTAGGCCTGGCGATCGTCCGGCGCATCGTTAACGGCTGTGGCGGCGAGCTGACTCTAGAAGAAGCAGAAGGTGGTGGACTGAGCGTGGCGATGAGATTCCCGGTACGCCGCGTTTAGGTGCAGAATTGCAGCATATCCAGATTTTTCTGCCTTGGAGGTTTTCATGAGTCATAAACATCTGCATCTGCTTCAGAGCATTTATCACGATCCGATCAGTGCCAATATCCACTGGCGCGAGATTGAATCTTTGCTGACCCATCTCGGTGCCAGTGTCGAGGCGGCCCACGGCGCGCGCTTCCGAGTGGTGCTCAACCGGGTCGAGGTCTTTCTCCACCATCCGCACAACAGCTCGACCTGCTCCAAGCAGGAAATCAAGCAGGTCCGCGAGTTTCTCGCGCACGCCGGGGTGACGCTGTCCTCGTACGAAGCGCGCGAATAATCAGGATTCGGGGTGGCGGCAGCGCTGGTGCAGCCACGCCGAGACCGCGCCGAACAGCATCAGCCCACCCATGCCCAAGGCCAGGGTGAGGGTTGATCCCCACAGTGCGGGAGCAATCATTCCAGCGACCAGCCCGTTAAAAATCGACTGCAGGAACATCTGGCACGACGAGGCCAAGCCTCGCTGTTCGGGGAAAGGGTCAAGCGCCAGCAGGTTCAGGCAGGGCATCGCCAGTGACATGCCGAGCGTATAGAGCGGAATCGGCAGAATGCTCAACGGCAGGCTGGGCGGAAGGAACAGGTTGATCCCCAGGTTGAGCAGTGCAGCGGCGCCCATCAGCAGGTAGCCGCGCAGAATTGTTTGCTGCAGCGAGAGTTTCCCGGCCAGCCGACCCGACAGCCAGGAACCTGTGACCAAACCAAACATGGCCGGACCGAAGAGCCAGAGGAATCCGGTTTCGGAAACGCCCAGATGGCGCATCAGGAAGACCGGCGCCGACATGATGTAAATGAAAAAGCCGGCGAAATTGAAGGCCAGTCCGCCGCAGGCCAGCATGAACACCGGCGAGGTCAGCACTTTCCAGTAGGTTCGCCCGAGATAGCCGGCGTGCATCGATTGCCGGCGTTCCGGCGGCAGGGTCTCGGGCAGCAGGCGCCAGCAGGCCAGCCAGAGTATGAAGGTCATCAGCACCAGGAAGACGAAGACCGAGCGCCAGCCGAACCAGAACTGCAGGCGGCCGCCGATCACCGGGGCGATGGCCGGGGCGATGGCAAACATCATGGTGATGTGCGACATCAGCCGTTGCGCGGCTGGACCGTCATACAGGTCACGCACGATGGCACGGCTGATGACGATACCAGCGCCGGCCGAAATTCCCTGCAGCGCACGCATGATCCACAGGTGTTCGATGCGCGTGGCAAAAATGCAGCCAGCCGTCGCCAGCCCGAAGAGACCGAGTGAAAAGAGAATGACCTTGCGCCGCCCGAGGGCGTCCGAAAGCGCGCCGTGCCACAAGGCCATGATGGCAAAGGACAGCAGGTAGACGGTCAGCGTCTGCTGGACCTCAATCGGCGTGGCGTGCAGGCTTTCACCGATGGAGTGAAAGGACGGCAGATAGGTGTCTACCGAGAACGGGCCGAGCGCGGCCAGGGCGGCGAGTAAAAGAGGGATGCTACGCGGAGGTTCATGATGCGCTGAGACGGAAGACAAGTTATTCCTTTGTGAAGCGGCGGTACTGAACGGCTTCGGCAATATGGGGGGCAGTGATGGTCTGGCAATCGTGCAGGTCGGCGATGCTGCGCGCGACCCGAAGCACGCGATGATACGCTCTTGCCGACAGGCCGAGGCGCGGGATGGTGTATTTGAGCAGGGCTGCCCCTTCAGGTTCAGGCTGGCAATGTCGATCGACTTCCTTGGGGCTCAAGTGGGCATTGGCTTTGTTCTGGCGGGCATATTGGCGTTCGCGCGCCTGGGTGACGCGCTGCCTGACGCTGGCCGAGGATTCGCCGTCTGCGCTCTTTTGCAGGTCGTCGGCCGGTAGCGCCGGAACTTCGATCTGCAGGTCGATGCGGTCGAGCAGGGGGCCAGAAAGTTTGTTGCGGTAACGTGCGATCTGGTCGGGTGTGCACCGGCATTGACCACTCGGGCTGCCGTGAAAACCACAGGGGCAGGGGTTCATCGCCGCGACTAGCTGGAATTGTGCCGGGAATTCGGCTTGCCGTGCAGCACGCGAGATGTGAATGTGGCCGCTTTCCATCGGTTCGCGCAGGGCTTCGAGCACCCGGCGGTCAAATTCGGGCAGTTCGTCAAGAAACAGAACCCCCTGATGCGCCAACGAAATCTCGCCGGGGCGGGGAACGCTGCCGCCCCCGACGAGTGCGACAGAAGAGGCGGTGTGGTGAGGAGAGCGATACGGGTGCCGGGCAAAGTTTTCCGGGCGGAATTGCCCGGCCAGTGAGAGTACCGCGGCCGATTCCAGCGCCGCGGCCTGCGTCATCGGCGGCAATAAACCAGGCAAGCGAACGGCCAGCATCGACTTGCCGGTTCCGGGCGGTCCGGCGAGCAGTAGCGAGTGCCCTCCGGCCGCAGCGATTTCCAGCGCCCGCTTGGCCTGGGATTGTCCGCGCACCTCTGCCAGGTCGGGGTAGTCTTCTGCAGCGTGCGATTCGTCATTGGCGGCAATCCACTCCTTCAGTTCGGCCTGTCCGGTCAGGTGGGCACAGACCTCGAGCAGTGAGTTTGCGGTCAGAATACGTACATTCCTCGCCAGCGCTGCTTCACGCGCGCTATCCTGTGGCAGCACGAAACTTCGTCCGCTGCGGCCGGCGGCCAGCACCATCGCCAGTGCGCCGCGGATCGGGCGCAGATTTCCCGAAAGCGAGAGTTCGCCTGCAAATTCGTAAGCGTTGAGGGCCGACTCCGGAATCTGCCGCGAGGCGGCGAGAATGCCGAGCGCGATGGGCAGGTCAAAGCGCCCCGATTCCTTGGGCAGATCTGCCGGAGCAAGGTTCACGGTGATGCGCTTGGCGGGAAATTCAAAACCGGAGTTCTGTAGCGCGGCACGAACGCGGTCGCGCGCTTCCTTGACTTCAGTATCGGGCAAACCGACCAGCGTGACCGAAGGAAGCCCTCCCGCCAAATGCACCTCAACCGCGACTTCCGGAGCAGAAAGTCCGTCTAACCCACGACTATGGACGATGGCGAGTGGCATGGGATGGCTGGAATATTGAGTTGAGTTGCCAGTGCCCGATTATAAACCTCAACCGACAAAGTGAGCTCTGGGTCTCTGGCCGGACTCGACCCAGAAGCGACGATCAGGTTTGTTGCGCCACTGGCAGCAGCCCAGCGTTCCGGTCACTAACTCTTTGGAAAGGCGAGATTTTGAGTTGGCGCAGTCAGAACCAACCAACCATGAAAGAATTGCGTCACCTTGACTAGCGTACTATGCTTCTCTTCTCGAGAGAGTGTTTATGGCATCCGAAAAGCCAACAATAACCGATTTCAATCGCCCCTCCCCGCAACCGAGTGCTGCTGCGGAGACGCGACTTGCTCAGTCACCGGCGAATGATGTTTCCGCTCATTCAGATACGAAACTTCTGCATGGATTTCAGGTACGCCAGACTGAACTGGAGAGACAAAACGAGGCGTTGATAAAAGCGCACATTGCGCTGAAGGAATCCCTCGACCGCTACGTTGATCTTTATGAACTCGCGCCCGTCGGCTACCTCACCATTACTGACCAGGGGGTGATCGCTGATATCAATCAAACCTGTACTGCATTACTGAGGGCAGAACGCCAACAATTACTGCTCAAGCCGTTTGTTCGCTTCGTCAAACCTGAGGACGCAGGCCGTTACCACTTGCATCTTTCTGGTGTATTGAAAACCGATGAGAAGCAGACTTGCGAACTTGAACTCCAGCTTACGGACGGGTTGCATAGTCATGTTCGGCTCGATAGCTTGCGGTTGACTTGCGACGGGGGGGCTCCTGCGCTGCGGGTCGTACTGACCGACATCACCGAGCGCAAGCAGCTTGAAGAGGCACAGAAGCGGAACGAAATGCGCTTTCGCGAACTGCTGGAGAGCATGCCCTCTGTCGCGGTTCAGGGCTACCGGCGCGACCGGACGACGTTCTACTGGAACGAGGCCTCCGAGCGACTCTACGGCTACACCGCTGCCGAGGCCATCGGACGAGATCTGAACGACCTCATCATTCCGGCTGAAATGCACGAAGCCGTTCGGGTCTCTATCCAGGAAATGTTTGAAAATGGAACGCCGATTCCGGCGGCGGAGGTATCGCTGAGGCGCAAGGATGGTTCGCGCGTGGACGTCTATTCAAGCCATGCCTATATTCACATTCCGGGACTGGAGCCCGAACTGCTTTGCGTCGACATCGACCTCACAGAACGCAAGCGAAACGAACACAAGATAATCGAACTAGCCTTCTATGACCCTCTCACCAAACTGCCTAACCGGCGCCTGCTGAACGACCGTCTGATCCAGGCAATGGCGACCAGTAAACGTAGTGGGCGTTATGGTGCACTGATGTTCCTTGATCTGGATAACTTCAAGCCGCTCAACGACAAGCATGGGCACGCGGTGGGCGATTTGTTGTTGATCGAAGCGGCGGAGCGACTGAGAAAATGTGTGCGCGAGGCCGACACTGTATCGCGGTTCGGTGGCGATGAATTTGTGATGGTACTCACCGAGTTGGTTGAGGATAGCGCCGAATCCGCCGTACGAGCAGGTCTCATTGCCGAAAAGATCCGAAGCGCCTTGTCAGTGCCCTACCAACTCACGATCAAGCATGAAGACAAGCCGGAGATGACGATCGAGCATCATTGTACTGCGAGCGTTGGGGTGACCTTGTTTGAGGGCCATACAGCCAGCCAGGACGACATACTAAAGTGGGCTGATATCGCCATGTATCAAGCTAAGAAGGACGGCCGCAATCTTATTCGGTTTTTTGACGCTGTGGTTTGACTGACTGCATAAGGTTGACAAGGTTGATTTCACCCGTTCGGCGAACTGGCAGGGGATGTCAGGTATCTGCGCGCAGCGGCCATTGGTGATGGCTTCGTTATCAGCCGGCTCCCAGTCTTAATCGGCCCGATAGGTTTATCGGTCGAATGATTCAAACTGGCCGGTTGTGGCCGGTTGTGGCCGCTTCTGGCGTGACTTAGTCGCTATTGCCGTTCCGATTTTCCAGCCGGGAAACCCGCTCATCTAGCGCCTTGAGTTTTTCGCGGGTGCGCTGCAGAACCTGCGCCTGGATATCAAACTCTTCGCGCGTGACAAGGTCGAGTTTGGCGAAAAAGCCGGAGAGCAGTGCGCGCGCGTTCTTCTCGATATCGGCGGCCGGGCTGGCGGCGACCAGGGCACCCAGGCGGGCGCTGAGTTCGTCTAAGATTTTTGGGTCGAACATGCTCGGCCTCTTTCATGCAGAATGGACTCACGGCAGTTTACCACAGCGATTCGGCTTGCCGTTGTCAGCATCGGCGTCTGAGGGGGCGTGATGACCTTTCCGGAGAAGTCGCCTTGCATAAATAAGTCAATCCTGATCCAATCGAAAGCGTATGCAGGAAGAATTCCCGGTAAATATTTTGCGGAGCGCCGAACGCCATGCATTCCGATAAGGAGGACTGTCTGGAGGCCAGAATGGACGACCATCTGGCCAAGTCGATCAGTAGCGAGCAGATTCGCGCGTGTCTGGCCAGGGCTGACGTCATACCTGATTCAGGTGCGCAAGCGGCGGTGAGATGAGCTGCTCTTTCAACCCTTTTGAATTTCTCTAAGCCTCAGCACTGACTTGGTGCGTTGGGCTGAAAATCGTGCGCCAGCTATGTGCGTTACAGATGAGCACGCATTAGGCTGTGTTTATAATGCGTTGTTTATAAACAGATAAACGACCTGGCACGGCAAATGCTAAGAAGATCAGGCAATCACTTAACCTCTATCTGTCACTGTTTAGGAGTCACTCATGAAGAAAATTGTTCTCGCCACTCTTCTTGCTTCTGCATTTGCTCTGCCGGTCATGGCACAAACCGCTCCGGATGCTCCGGAAGCCGCTCCGGCTCCGGCACTGACGGGCAACGCGGGCATCTTCTCCAGCTATCGGTTCCGCGGTATTGACCAGACTTTTGGCAAGCCCGCATTGCAGGGCGGAGTTGACTATGCGCATTCAAGCGGCATCTATGTTGGCAACTGGAATTCGAATGTCAGTTCCGGCGCAGGCTATCCGAATGGCAATCTGGAAATGGATTTCTACGGTGGCTACAAGCATGCCTTCGGTGACTTCGGTGTCGATGTAGGAGCCTTGTATTACTACTATCCTGGTTCCGAGGCACGTGGTATCAGCAGCGGCAAGAACACCGGCGTGGTCGACAACAAGGAACTCTACATTGCCGGTAGCTGGAAGTTCGTGTCGCTCAAGTATAACTACGCGGTCGATGACTACTTTGGCGCTCGCGGCGGTGTGAATGGCGATAAGAGCACACGTGGTACCGGATATCTTGACATGACGGCCAACTATGATCTGGGCGAAGGCTGGGGAATCAATGGTCACGTCGGCCATCTCGCGACCAAAAATATCACTAACGGTAGTTACACCGACTGGAAACTGGGCGTGACCAAGGATCTCTCCGGTTGGGTGGTCGGTTTGGCCTACATCGACACGAATGCCAAGGGAAGCTGCAGTTCAACTGCTACGAATCAATTCTATTGCTTTACCAACAGCAACGCGGATAACGGCACAAATACTGCCGTCACTGGTAGCAAGAGCAAGGACGCTGGTCGCGCAACTGCACTTCTTTCGGTCAGCAAGACTTTCTAACCCTTAAGCAATCGGGGAGCGTGCTCCCCGGAAACGGAGCCCATCATGAAAATGATTGTTGCAGTCATCAAGCCGTTCAAGCTTGACGAGGTGCGTGAAGCGTTGTCCGCGATTGGCGTTCAGGGCATTACGGTCACCGAGGTCAAGGGATTCGGTCGGCAAAAAGGTCACACCGAGCTTTACCGTGGTGCCGAGTATGTGGTCGATTTTCTCCCCAAGGTGAAGATCGAGGCCGCCATTCAGGATTCGATTCTCGATCAGGTGATCGAGGCCATCGAGAAATCGGCGGGTACAGGAAAAATTGGCGACGGCAAGATCTTTGTCTTCGATGTTGAACAAGTCATCCGCATCCGCACCGGCGAGTCCGGTGAGGAAGCCTTGTAAGGAGAGCCCCATGAAATCCCTCTTTGCACTACTTGCCCTGATCGGCGCTGTAATTGCCACTCCAGCACTGGCGGATACCGCTGCTGCCGCCGTGGCAGCAGCGCCGGCTCTGGTTGCCAACAAGGGCGACAACGCCTGGGTTCTGATCAGTGCTGCTCTGGTTATTCTGATGTCGATCCCCGGGCTGGCGCTGTTCTACGGCGGCCTGGTCCGTTCCAAAAACATGCTTTCCGTGTTGATGCAGGTCTTCGTCACCTTCTCGCTGATCACGGTGCTTTGGGTGATCTATGGCTACTCGTGGGCCTTTACCGAAGGCGGCAGCTTCTTTGGCGTCCTCGACAAACTGTTCTTGAAAGGCGTCACGGTTGAGTCGGTGGTTGCAACCTTCACCAAGGGTGTCGTGATTTCTGAATTTGCCTACGTGGTTTTCCAGGGCGCTTTCGCGGCCATTACCTGCGCACTGATCGTCGGTGCTTTCGCTGAACGTGCCAAATTCTCGGCGGTGCTGGTGTTCATGGTCATCTGGTTTACCTTCTCCTATCTGCCGATGGCTCATATGGTCTGGTACTGGGCCGGTCCGGATGCCTATCTTGATGCAGCGACCGGCGAAGCGGCCGGAAAAACGGCAGGCTTCCTGTTCCAGAAGGGTGCGCTCGACTTTGCTGGCGGTACCGTGGTGCATATCAACGCTGCGGTGGCGGGTCTGATCGGTGCCTTCATGATTGGCAAGCGTGTTGGCTACGGTAAAGAATCGATGGCCCCACACAGCCTGACCTTCACCATGATCGGCGCTTCCCTGCTGTGGTTCGGCTGGTTCGGTTTTAACGCCGGTTCGGCGCTCGAAGCCAGCGGCGGTGCAGCTCTGGCGATGGTCAATACCTGGGTGGCCACGGCTTGTGCTGCCTTGTCCTGGATGCTGGCTGAATGGCTGATCAAGGACAAGCCTTCAATGCTCGGTGCGGCTTCCGGTGCGGTTGCGGGTCTAGTGGCGATTACCCCGGCGGCAGGGTTCGTCGGCGTCGTCGGCGCCATCATCATCGGTCTGCTGGCTGGCGTCGTCTGCCTGTGGGGCGTGACGGGTCTGAAGCGTCTGCTCGGCGCCGATGACTCGCTCGACGTGTTTGGCGTGCATGGCGTTGGCGGCATTCTCGGCTCCCTGCTGACCGGTGTGTTTGCTGCGCCGTCGCTCGGTGGTACCGGTGTCTACGACTACGTGACCAATGCGGTCGGTGAATACGACATGGCGGCTCAGCTGATCAGTCAGTCGTGGGGCGTCGGAACGGCCATCGTCTGGTCAGGCGTGGTTTCCATCGTTGCCTACAAACTGGTCGATATCTTTATCGGTCTGCGCGTGCCGGCAGAAGAAGAGCGCGAAGGTCTGGACGTCACCTCGCACGGTGAAACCGCCTACCACCTGTAGATTTCATCCCTCGTAACACCCCCTTTAGGGCGCCCACGTGGCGCCCTTTTTTATTCAAGTAGGGAAGCAGGAATGTGGGAGTAAGGTATTGACAAAACTTCCAAAGTTGGATAATTTGTCAATATGGTTAGAAAAAATCCAGAGACACGACACTTACTCGAGCAGCTTCAGCATATCGCACAAGGGCTGGGTGAAACCTTTGCGCCGTTCTGCGAGGTTGTTGTGCATGACCTGACTCATCCGGAGCATGCCATCCTCTCGATACACAACAATCTGTCGGGCCGTGTGCTCGGAGATCCGGCGACCCAACTGGGTCTGGCGCGAATTTCAGATCCGCAGTTTCCTCAGCTGATTTCTAATTATAGCAAACAGTTTCCGGATGGTCGGCAGGCCAAGAGTACCTCGATCGGGATCAAGGATTCCAATGGGCAGTTCATCGCGGCCCTGTGTCTGAATGTCGATCTGACAGTTTTTCGCGGACTGCAGAGTGTGCTGGATCAGTTTGGCAGCGTCGGAGAAAATGCCAGGGTCAAAGAAACGCTTGATACTTCTGGTGCGGATGTCATACGCCAGCGCATTGACGAATTTGCCGCTCGCCGCGCAACGACACCCCGTCTGCTCAAGGCCGAAGACCGACGCGCATTGATGCGCGAGCTTACGGACGCTGGCTGCATGGAGGTGCGGCGATCGATGAAAACAGTTGCCGAGCATTTGGGCGTTTCGCGCGCCACGGTATACAGCGATGCCAAATAACGCCCAATTGCTGTTGCTGGACAAAAATCAGGTCGAGACTTTGCTGGATTCCGATGCGGTGCTGCAGGCCGTGCGCGAGGCGTTTGTCTTGCACAGTCAGGGTGAAGGTCGGGTCTTTCCCGTCGTCCGCGAAAAACTCGCTACGGGTGCAGTTTTTGGCATCAAGTCCGGCGCGGTTGAGGCGCAGGGCCTACTGGGTTTTAAGGCAGCAGGGTTCTGGCCGAGCAACCGTGCGCTCGGCGGCGAGCCGCATCAGGCGACCATTCTGCTCTTTGATCCGGCCACTGGGCGACCGCTGTGTGTCATTGACGGGAATGCCATCACTACCCAGCGGACCGGGGCAGCCGGCGCGCTCGGGCTTTTGCAGCTGGCCCCGGCTAACAGCACGCGGCTATGTGTTTTTGGCACCGGTGTGCAGGCTCAAATCCAGACAATTTTTGCCCTGCGAGTGCTCCCCGGATTGCGCGCAATTCGTTATGTGTCAGTAGATGGGCAGCGCGATAGCGCCTATGAAACGGCCATCCGGAGCCGTCTTGCTGACTACTGCGTCCTCGAGCATGCGCTTGATCGAAACGAGGCTGTTGCGCAGAGCAACGTGATCATCACTGCCACCCCCGGCAAGGGCGCGCTGTTTGATGTCGAGGCAGTTCAACCGGGAACGCACCTGAATTGTGTCGGTGCCGACACCCAGGGTAAGCGGGAGCTGCCTGAGGGTTTATTGGCGCGCGTTCGTTTGATTGTCGATGATGCGGCGCAAGCACGAGAGATCGGTGAGACACAATGGTCTCCGGAGACGCCGTGTTCAACGCTGGGCGATCTGCTGACCGGGAAGATTGAGTTTCAGCGTCAGCCTGAAGACATTACGCTGTTTGATATGACCGGGTTGGCGCTACAGGATCTGACCGTCGCCCGGCTACTCCATGCGCGTGCTGAAGCCACTCAAACGGGGACAAGAATGGCGTGGCCCTGGTAGTTATTTGAATTTATGAAGGGATTTAATCATGTTGAATCTGCCCACCTATGACGATGTGGTCGCCGCCGCCCGGCGCATCGAAGGACACGCCCACCGTACGCCGGTGATGCGTTCGCGCACCATGGATCAGGAGCTCGGCGCGGAAGTCTTCTTCAAGTGTGAAAACCTGCAGCGCATGGGCGCGTTCAAGTTCCGCGGCGCCTTCAATGCCCTGTCAGCATTCGATGCGCAGCAGCGGAAAGCCGGGGTGGTGACTTTCTCTTCAGGCAATCATGCCCAAGCGATTGCCCTGTCGGCCTCTTTGCTCGGCATGTCGGCGACCATCATCATGCCCAATGATGCGCCAGCAGCCAAGGTGGCTGCGACTCGCGGCTACGGCGGTGAAGTGGTGATGTACGACCGTTTTACCGAAGATCGCGAACAGATCGGCCGTGATCTGGCCGAAAAGCGCGGCCTGACGCTAATCCCTCCCTACGACCATCCGGATGTGATCGCCGGGCAGGGAACATCGGCCAAGGAGTTGTTCGAGGAAGTCGGAGATCTCGATGCCCTGTTCGTCTGTCTCGGTGGTGGTGGTCTGCTTTCCGGATCGGCGCTCTCGGCGCGCGCGTTGTCGCCGCAGTGCAAGGTGTATGGAGTCGAGCCTGAGGCCGGCAACGACGGGCAGCAATCCTTTCGCTCCGGTGCAATTGTGCACATCGAGACGCCGAAAACGATTGCCGACGGCGCGCAAACGCAGCATCTTGGCGCATATACCTTTGCCATCATTCGCCGTGATGTCGATGACATTCTGACCGTGAGTGACATGCAACTGATTGACTGCATGCGCTTCTTTGCGGCACGCATGAAACTGATTGTCGAACCCACCGGTTGCCTGAGTCTGGCCGCCGCCCGTGCCATGAAATCACAACTCCAAGGTCAGCGTATCGGGGTCATCGTCAGTGGCGGCAACGTCGACCTGGCGCGGATGTGCGGCTTGCTCGGCGGTTGAGAGAAATCATGACTTCGCTTGATACCCTGGACACTCCGTCGGCGCTGATTGATGTGCCGCGCATGCAGAACAATATCCAGCGCATGCAACAGCGTATAAACCGTCTCGGGGTGCGCTTTCGTCCGCATGTAAAAACCAGCAAGTGTGTGCCGGTGGTGCGCGCACAGCTGGAGGCTGGTGCGCAGGGAATTACGGTATCGACGCTGAAGGAGGCCGATCAGTTTTTTGCGGCCGGAATCGTCGACATCCTCTATGCCGTATGCATGGCGCCGGGTAAATTGCCGCATGCGCTGGAGTTGCGGCGAAAAGGCTGCGACCTGAAAATCATCACCGACAGTGCCGCGTCGGCGGCGGCGATTGTGGCTTTCGGGCAGCAGCAGGCCGAGATGTTTGAAGTCTGGATCGAGGTCGATAGCGACGGCCACCGTTCCGGAATCAAGCCCGACGAACCGGCCTTGCTCGAGGTGGCGAGGATGCTGCATCACGGTGGCATGCGCCTGGGCGGGGTGATGACCCATGCCGGCTCGAGCTACGACCTGAATACGCCTGCAGCGCTGCAGGCCATGGCCGAGCAGGAACGTTCCGGGTGCGTGCGGGCCGCCGAACGGATTCGCGCCGACGGCCTGCCCTGTCCGGTGGTCAGCGTCGGCTCGACGCCGACGGCCCTGTCGGCAACGCATCTCGACGGGGTCACCGAGGTTCGGGCCGGGGTCTATGTGTTTTTGGATCTGGTGATGCACAACGTCGGGGTCTGTCAGACCGACGATATCGCGCTCAGTGTTCTGACCACGGTCATCGGCCATCAGGTCGAAAAGGGCTGGGCCATTATCGATGCCGGCTGGATGGCCATGAGTCGGGATCGCGGAACGCAGAAGCAGCAGCGAGATTTCGGTTTTGGTCAGGTCTGCCAGAGTGACGGGAGTGTCGTTCCCGGTTACGTGATGAGTGGCGCGAACCAGGAGCATGGCATCGTCTCGTGCCCTGATACGCCCGATGCGGACATTGCGCAGCGTTTCCCGATCGGCACACGGCTGCGCATCCTGCCCAACCATGCCTGTGCTACCGGCGCGCAGTTTCCCGAGTACCACGCTGTTTTCGGAGATCAGGATATAGCCGTCTGGAATCGCTTTTACGGCTGGTAGCCGCGCAAAGCTACAGGCTGCGCGCCCAGGCTGGACGGAGACGGGCAGCGTGCGGTTGCGCGATGGCCTGACGTATTTGTTGCAGCAGACGCTCCTTGTCCGCGCCGAGTGTTCCTTTGAGAATCAGCCAGTTCGATGCGTGGTCGCTGCGGAAAACCGTGCGTTTGAGTTCCAGTGCGCTGATGAAACGCTCCATCTCGGTGAACAGTTCAGGCAAGGTAAGTGCTTCCCACCCCGGAAAGTTCTCGCGGAATCGCTGCTCGCCCTGTGGAAAGCTGACCACCAGCGTGGCGGCATACTCCGGCTGGGTGGCATTGAGTAGGCGCGCTGATTGGTCGGCATGTTGCGCGGAGAGCTGCGGTCCGCCGAGTCCGTTAAGAATCATCACCGAGCGGGTGATTCCGGCGTCGCCGAGCTTGCTCAGCGCATCACACGTTGTGGCGAAAGTCTCGCCCTTGCCCACACGCTCAAGCACCTCGTCGTCGCCCGATTCGGCGCCGACATAGGCGATTGACAGTCCGGCGTCGGCGAGTTCGCGCAATTCAGCGAGTGATTTCTTGCGCAGGTTACGCGGCAGGCAATAGCTCGAGACGCGGCGCACGGCCGGGAGATGCAGGCGAATGGCGGTGAGTATGGCGAGCAGGCGTCGCGTCGGTAGAACCAGTGCGTCGCCGTCGGCGAGAAAGACCCTGCGGATTTCGTCGCCGAAGTGCTCGCCGCTGCGCGCAATGCTTTCGATGACCTCGGCTTGGTCTCGTGCGCGGAAGGCTTTCTGGGGTGCGGTGTACATGTCGCAGAAGGTGCACTGGTTCCACGAACAGCCGTCAGTGACCGGAAGGATCAGTGACTGCGCCTCACTGGGCGGGCGGAAAACCGGTTCAACGTAGCGAATAGGCATAGCGCAGGGACTAGTCGAAGTAGGCCCGCGCGGCCTCAAAACGCTGCGCGTAGTAGTTGGTGCTCAGGCGGTCGATGCGTACCCGGCCGTTGCCTGAAGGCGCATGCACAAAACGGTCGTCGCCGATATACACACCGACATGCGAAAACGGCGCGCTGCGCGTGTTGAAGAACACAAGATCGCCGGCGCGCAGATGGCTGCGCTCTATGGGGCGGCCTTTGCTGGCAATGTCGGCAGCGCTTCCCGTGATTTTCACACCGGCAGCGCGCTGATAGATGTAAGAGACCATGCCGCTGCAGTCGAGGCCGGCATCGGGGTTTTTGCCACCAAAGCGATAGCCGGTGTCGATCAGGCCCAGGGCGAACAGCGTGACTTCATTGCCCTTGTCGCTCCCAGCTGGGCGAGTCATCTCGGTTCGCTCGGTGAGCGGCGGAGCGCTGCCACAGGCGACAAGGAAAGCGGCCAGGGCGCAGTAAAACAGGAGTCGAATCCTCATGGCCGGGAGTATAAACTCTCACTTGTGTGTGTTGGCAGGATAATTCGATGCTCTCGCGATCCTGTCGGCAAAATCTCTTAATCTCAACGGCGGATAAACCTATGCAATGTGCCAACCCCTCTCTATTTCGTTCCCGAGGATTCGTCGACGGCAACTGGATTAACGCCGATGACGGACTCGTTCTGAGCGTCAATAATCCCGCGTCCGGGGCTTTTCTTGGACAGGTGCCGATGATGGGGTGTGGCGAAACCCGGCGCGCCATACACGCGGCCGATGCGGCCTGGGCGCATTGGCGACTGACTACGGCCAAGGAACGGGCGGTGCTTTTGCATCGCTGGCATGACTTGATCCTGCTGAATGCCGATGATCTTGCCCGGCTGATTACTGCAGAATGCGGCAAGCCGTTGAGCGAAGCACGCGGAGAGGTGGCCTACGGGGCATCGTTCATCGAATGGTTTGCCGAGGAGGCTAAACGTGCCTACGGGGAAACCATTCCGAGTCCGGCGCCGGACAAACGCTTGCTGACCCTACGCCAACCGGTCGGCGTAGTGGCGGCAATTACCCCGTGGAATTTCCCGCTGGCCATGATCACGCGCAAAATTGCTCCGGCGCTGGCGGCCGGGTGTACGGTCGTGGTCAAGCCGGCCGAACAAACGCCGCTGAGTGCGCTGGCGTTGGCGGCGCTGGCTGAAGAGGCCGGATTCCCGCATGGCGTGCTGAATGTCGTGACCGGTGATGCGGTGGCCATTGGTGGTGAACTGACGGCTAACCCGAAGGTGCGCAAGCTGTCGTTTACCGGCTCGACCGAAGTCGGGCGATTGCTGATGGCGCAAAGCGCCCCGACGATCAAGAAACTGTCGCTGGAACTCGGCGGTAACGCCCCGTTCATTGTTTTTGACGATGCCGATCTCGACGCGGCGGTCGAAGGTGCGCTGCAGGCCAAGTACCGTAACGCCGGTCAGACCTGCGTGTGCGCGAATCGTCTGCTGATCCAGGCGGGAATCTACGAGCGTTTTTCCCAACAGCTGGCGGCCCGCGTCGGCGGATTGAAAGTTGGCGCAGGCGAAGAGGACGGCGTGACACAAGGCCCGCTGATCGATACTGCGGCAGTGCAAAAGGTCGAAGCGCACGTCGCCGACGCGCTGGCAAAAGGCGCGCGAGTGCTTACGGGAGGGCGTCGTCATGCGCGTGGCGGTACGTTTTTCGAACCAACGGTGCTTACCGAGGTGACTTGCGAGATGCGACTGGCACGTGAAGAAACCTTCGGGCCGGTCGCTCCGCTGTTCAGATTCTCAACGGAAACTGAAGCGATTGCGCTGGCCAACGATACCGAATCGGGGCTGGCGGCCTACGTGTTTTCGCGTGATGTCGGGCGCTGCTTTCGCGTCGGGGAAGCGCTCGAGTACGGCATGGTCGGGCTGAATACCGGACTGATCTCCAACGAAGTCTCTCCGTTTGGCGGGATCAAACAATCGGGGCTGGGACGCGAGGGGGGGAAACAGGGGCTCGACGAGTATCTCGAAATCAAATACCTGTGTTTCAGCATCGCCTGAGCCAAGTGGCGCCCGCTCTCGCCGGTCCTGAACGAGAGCGGAATGCGGTGCGGGCGGGGTGCTACATCAGCACGATGTCGTATTGCTCCTGCGCATAACTCGACTCGGCCTTGAGCGAAATCGGCTTGCCGATGAAGTCCGAGAGCATTGCCAAACCCTGCGATTCCTCGTCGAGGAAAACGTCAATCACCGAAATGCTGGCAAGAATGCGGAATTCACGGGCGCTGAACTGCCGTGATTCGCGCAATACCTCGCGCATGATTTCGTAGCACACCGTGCGGGCGGTTTTGACCTCGCCGCGTCCGCCGCAGGTCTGGCACTCTTCACAGAGTATATGGGCCAGCGACTCACGGGTACGCTTGCGCGTCATCTCGACGAGTCCGAGCGAGGTGAAACCATTGACCGTCAGGCGCGTATGGTCGAGGGCCAGGGCCTTGTTCAGCTCGGCCAGCACCGCATTGCGGTGGTCCTCGTTCTCCATGTCAATGAAGTCGATGATGATGATGCCACCCAGGTTGCGCAAACGGAGCTGGCGGGCAATTGTCTGTGCCGCTTCGAGATTGGTCTTGAATACGGTGTCGTCAAAATTGCGCAGACCGACGAAGCCTCCGGTGTTCACGTCGATCGTGGTCATCGCTTCGGTCTGATCGACAATCAGGTAGCCGCCTGACTTAAGGTCGACACGGCGGGCCAGGGCCTTCTGGATCTCGATTTCAACGCCATAAAGATCAAACAGCGGACGTTCGCCGACATAGTGTTCGAGCAAGGGCGCGACGACGGGCGTGTATTCGGCGGCAAAGAGCGTCAGACGCTTGAAATTTTCGCGCGAGTCGATGACGATGCGCGCGGTTTCGTCATTCACGAAATCGCGTAAAACCCGCTGGGCCAGTGACAGCTCTTGGTAGAGGATTCCCGGTGGCGCCATGGTCTTGGACTGCGTCTGAATGTCATTCCAGATTTTGCGCAGGTATTCGATGTCGTTGGCCAGTTCATCCTCGCTGGCGTTTTCAGCCATCGTCCGCACGATGTAGCCACCGGTCTCTCCTGCCTGCATCAGACGGGTGATTTTCTCGCGTAGCGCATCGCGATCCACTTCATTTTCAATGCGCTGGGAAATACCGATATGTTTTTCCTGCGGCAGGTACACCAGCAGGCGGCCGGCGACCGAGAGCTGCGTCGACAGGCGTGCGCCCTTGGTGCCGATCGGGTCCTTGACGACCTGAACGACAATGCTCTTGCCCTCGAAGAGGATTTCTTGAATCGTGCGTATCGGTTCGCCCGGCAGGTGCGGTGCCCAGATGTCGGCGACGTGCAGGAAGGCCGTGCGTTCGAGGCCGATGTTGATGAAAGCCGATTGCATGCCGGGGAGAATGCGGACGACGCGTCCGACATAAATATTACCGACCAGTCCACGACTTGCTCTTCGTTCCACATGCAGTTCCTGAACCGCGCCTTGGTGCATTACAGCGACGCGTGTCTCCTGCGGGGTAAAGTTGATGAGGATATCTTCAGACATAAGGGGGATAAAAGTTCGATAAGTGAAATGCGGTTAGAATCTCTAGTTGGATACATTCTACCTTCTACCCTGTGTAAAGCCCTCATGTCACCCGCTCCTTTTTTGCACAATGTCATGTTAAAACGTCCCGAACTACTCGCCCCAGCAGGATCGGTGGCCATGATGCGCACAGCATTTGCCTTTGGCGCCGATGCAGTCTATGCCGGTCAGCCACGTTACAGCCTGAGGGTGCGCAACAACGAATTCGGCCAGCTGGACAAATTGGGCGGGGCGATTGCCGAGGCGCATGCGCTCGGAAAGCACTTTTATGTAGTCAGCAATGTGCTGCCGCACAACCCGAAGGTGCGCACCTATCTGGCCGACATGGCGCCGGTCGTGGCGCTCAAGCCCGATGCGCTGATCATGGCCGATCCCGGCTTGATTGACATGGTCCGCGAGGCCTGGCCGGAAGTGCCGGTGCATCTGTCCGTCCAGTCCAATACCGTTAACTTTGCCAGCGTGCGTTTCTGGAAGAAGCTCGGCATCTCGCGCATCATCCTCTCGCGTGAGCTCTCGCTCGACGAGGTGGCCGAAATCCGCCAGGAATGCCCGGGCATCGAACTGGAGGTCTTTGTGCACGGGGCGCTGTGCGTGGCTTACTCAGGGCGTTGTCTGCTGTCAGGCTATTTCAACCGGCGCGACTCGAATCAGGGTTCGTGTACCAACTCCTGCCGCTGGGATTACAAGCTCAAGGAAGGTGCCGAGGACGCCGCAGGCGATGTCCATTCAGCTGCCAAGGTCTGGTTGCTGGAAGAAAAGGAAAGACCCGGCGAACTGATGCCGATCGAGGAAGATGAGCACGGCACCTACATCATGAACTCGAAGGACCTGCGTGCCGTGGAGCATGTGCAGCGCCTGATCGAGATCGGCGTCGATTCCCTGAAAATTGAAGGGCGCACCAAATCGGCCTATTACGTCGCGCGCACCGCGCAGGTGTATCGCCAGGCGATCGAGGATGCCGTCGCCGGCCGGCCGCTTGATGCCAAACTGCTCGGTGAGCTAGAAGGGCTGGCCAATCGCGGCTATACCGACGGCTTTTACCAGCGCCACCATGAGCATGAAATGCAGAATTACCTGCGTGGGCATTCCGAATCCGGTCGCAGTCTCTATGTTGGCGATGTGGTCGCTTGGGATGCGGTGCGCGGGATGGCCGAAATCGACGTCAAAAACCGCTTCTCGGTCGGAGACCGGATCGAAGTCATTCACCCGTCGGGGAATTTCGAGGTCGTTCTGGAGCGCATGCAGAACACCGACGGAGGTGCTCTGAGTGTCGCGCCGGGCAACGGTCACCGGGTCTGGATTCCGCTTCCGGCAGAGCTGCCGGGTGCGCTGCTGGCGCGGTTTGTTTAACAGGGATTAACCACGAAGGACACGAAGAGCACGAAGGAAGAGCAATAAAGATAATTCGGTAGTGAAGTATTGCCAATGTGCGAGGATTAATTATTCTTGTTCTCGCTTTTCTTCGTGATCTTCGTGCCCTTCGTGGTTCATTGTTATTGTTTTCGAATTTTTACTCAATGCCCCATTTATTCGTCGATATTTCCTCGCATGGCCTCGGTCATCTGGCGCAGACAGCGCCGATTCTCAATGAGCTGACCCGCTTGCTTCCCGGGTTGCGGCTGACCGTGCGCAGCGGGGTGCCGCCGGAGAAGCTGCATGCCCGCCTGCATGGGCAGTTTACGCACCTGCCAGAACGCAGTGATTTTGGCTTTGTCATGCACGATGCCACGCGCATTGATCTGGCTGCCAGTGCAAGCGCCTATCGTGCCCAGCACGCGGATTGGGAACAACGCGTTGCGGCGGAAGCGGCTTTTCTCTTGCGTCTGCGTCCGAATCTGGTGCTGACCGACGTGGCTTACCTGCCGCTGGCCGGCGCGGCGCGGGCGGGTATTCCTTCGTTGTCGATGTGCTCGTTGAACTGGGCTGAAATGTTCAGTTATTTCTTTAGTCCTGAACCATGGGCCACAGAAATTCATCAACAAATGCTTTCGGCTTACAACGGCGCAGACGAATTTCTTCGTTTTACGCCAGGTATGCCGATGTGCGATTTGCCTCGTGTTCATTCCATCGGAGCGGTTGCAGCGTTAGGTGTTGATCGGCGGACTGAACTGAGGGAGAAATTACAGTGTTCGGCAGAGGAGAAGCTCGTTCTGGCTGCTTTTGGCGGCGTTGAGAAAAAAGTTTCTTATGAAACGTGGCCCATGACGCCAGGTGTTCACTGGATAATCCCGCAACGCGGGTCGAAGCCTCGCGAAGACATGATGACGGTCTTTGAAGATCTTAATCTGCCTTTTAATGACTTGCTGGCTAGCGTCGATGCCGTGCTGACCAAGCCGGGCTACGGTACGTTTGTCGAGGCCGCGTGCAGCGCAACATCGGTGTTGTATCTGAGAAGCGAGGATTGGCCGGAACAGGGCGGATTGATCGAGTGGCTAAAAGTTAATGTCCGTTGCGCCGAAATCAGCCACACTCAACTCATTAACGGTCAGTTGGTCGAGTCGCTGCGCGATCTATGGCGGCAACCCGTTCTTCCAAAACCGCACCCTGCCGGCGTACAAGAGGCCGCTGAAATCATTTTGTCGAGACTTACAGCGGGTAGTTGAAACGCCTGAGCAATTGCCCGGTTTCAAACAGCGGTAGCCCCATGACGCCGGTGTAACTTCCCGAGAGGTTCTCAATGAAAATCCCGGCGTGCCCCTGGATGCCATAGGCGCCGGCCTTGTCCATGGGTTCGCCGCTGGCCACGTAGCGCTCGATCTCGTCTTCGGAAAGAATGCCAAAGCGCACCTCGCTGACCGACAGTACGGATTCGGTGCGACCTTCAAAGGCGACGGCAACGGCGGTGAGCACCCGATGCGTCTGGCCCGACAGGCGCTGCAGAATGTTTCGGGCGTCGATCGGGTCGAAGGGCTTGCCGATGATTTTGCCGTCAAGTTCAATCGTCGTGTCGGCCGCCAGTACCGGTTGCGACCACAGTTTGCGCCACTTGACGATGCGCCAGCCATGCTCCGCCTTGGCGCGTGAAACGCGTTGTACATAATCGACCGGCGATTCGTCGGCGTGCGGTGTCTCGTCGATCTCCGAATCTTCGCGTGGCGGGTTACGGAAGATGATGGTGTCAAACTGGACGCCGATCTGGGACAGCAGCTCGCGCCGACGCGGACTGCGTGAGGCCAAATAGAGGCGTGGATTTCCTGAGATGATGGGCATCCTGTTCACCCTTCGCGATGGTAGGGATGATTCTTGAGCACGGTTACCGCTCGATAGAGTTGTTCGCAGAGTACCAGCCGGGCCATGGCATGCGGCAGGGTCAGGCTGGACAGGCGCAGGGATTCATGAGCCTGCCGCTTCAACTCTTCGTCGATGCCGTCTGCGCCGCCAATGATGAAGGCCGTGTCGCCGCCCTCACGCATCCATTCTTCAAGACGCTGGGCGAGCTTGAGTGTGGTCAGATCGGTTCCGCGCTCATCGAGAACGACGATTCGCCCATAGCCGGACAATGCCGCCTGCAGGCGCGACTTCTCGGCCAGCAGAAGCTGTTCTCGCGTCTTTGAACCGCGTGGTTCGGGTTTGATCTCGACAACGGATAAGGGCAATTCGCGCGGCATGCGCTTGGTGTATTCAGTACACCCTTTGGCCACCCAGTCGGGCATTTTGTGGCCTACCGCGAGAATGCCGAGCCTCATGCCTCGGTGGTGGCCTTGCGCACGCGTGCCGGACCCTTGCCGCCCCATAGTTCTTCGAGGTTGTAGTAGGTGCGAATGGCCGGTTGCATGACGTGAACGACAATGTCGCCGAGATCGACCAGCACCCATTCGCCACCATCCTCGCCTTCGGTGGACAGGATTTCGGCACCGGCTTCGCGTGCCTTGTCTTCGACATTGCGTGCCAGCGAGCGGACATGACGATTGGAGTCGCCGCAGGCAATAATGATTTTTTCGAAGAGCGGTGTCAGCTTGGCGGTGTTGATGACTTCAATATCTTTACCCTTGATATCTTCAAGGGCGTCGACAATAATTTTTTCGAGGGTGGCGGCTTTCATTGGGGGATTATTTCTCCTGGTAAAAATGGTGTTTCTGAATCTGCTCAAGCACGCTGTCAGGCATCAAATAGCGCGCACTGTGTGACTTAGACAACAGGTTTCGAATTCGGGTTGCTGAAATATCGAGCTGGGTCATTGGGAAATTAAAAATGTGACCCGCAGGTGCTACAGAGAGATCGGTGGTTTTGCTGCTATGGCGTTCGCGGAACAGGGTGGCGAGGGGTTCGGCAAGGCTTTCGGCCTCCACCGGGTAGCCCGGCCGATGGGCCACGGCGATGTGCGCAAGGTCGAGCAGGTCTTCCCAGCGATGCCAGCCCGGCAAGCTGGAAAAGGCATCGGCGCCGACCAGCAGGACCAGGGGGCGCTGCGTTCCGCAGACCTGGGGCTGGCGTAGCCGCTCCAGTGTCGGCACCGTATAGCTGGGCTGTGCCGTCTCGATTTCTGCGGCGTCGAGTTCGAAGCGGGGGTTGTCGGCGATGGCCAGACGCACCATTTCGAGGCGCTGCCGGGCATTGACCCGTGGCGCGTCGCGCAGAACCGGCTGGCCGGCAGGAATCCAGCGTACCGCGGCCAGACCCAGAGCGTCTGCGGCGGCTTCCGCCAGCCGCAAGTGGCCGTAATGGATCGGGTCGAAGGTGCCGCCAAAAATGCCCAGCGGTGCGTTCTTAGGCATCTTCGTCAATAGCCACGAACACGTCGCGGTAGCTGACGTAAAAACTAGCGTAAAGCAGAGGCAAGCCAATGAAGACGAGGGTCAGCGTCAGCATCACCAGCGCGGTGTTGCCCGGACCGGAAAAGAAGCCGCTGAGCGCGCGCAAGGCAAATGCCGGGATGATTGCGCCGGCGATGAAGATGGCCAGCGAGTAAACCACAAAGGCGCGCCAGTTGCGCAGGCAAGCCACGAAGCTGAAGAACAGTGCCTTGCCTGCAGTCACGCCATGCCAGGCGACGAGCACCGGGGCATACCAGTAGGCCATCATCAGCGGGATGAATAAAGCCAGAGCGACCTGGGCCGAAAGCATGACGTCGCCTCCGCCTTCAACAGCTTCCCGGGATTCACGGTTGGCGACAAAGAACTTGAACAGCATGCCGTCGTCGAACAAGGAAGAGAGCCCCAGGATTCCTAGGGCAATCACCAGATAGAGCACGCCGAGAACCAGCAGGGTGCTCAGGTGTTCCTTGAAGCCCGAGAACAGCAAGGTCGGGTTGATCGCTTCTCCGCGGTCGAGCAGCCGACAGGTGTTCATCAGACTGACCGAGAAAATGGGGATTAAGATCGTTGCTGCCACCGGGCCGATGACCGGGATCGAATTCATGATCACCATCATCATCCAGTAGCTGAGGACGACCAGTGGGAACATGAATTGCGCCTTGCGGAAGATCCGGAAGGCATCAGCCAGCCATTGCCAGCCGCGCTTGGCAGGGAGAGTTAGTGCTTGCATGTGGGAGTATGGGGTAAGTTAATTGGCAACAAAGATGTCTCGATAGGAAACAAAAACCGATGCGGAAAGTACCGGGATAAGGACGAGGAAACCCAGAAAGACGGGGAGGGCCGCAAAAAACATCAGCACCATCGCTACCAAACCATAAACAACGAAGGGTAAGGTATTTTTCAGGCAGGCATGGAAGCTGGCCTTGAGCGCCTCGAGTGGCGGCATGTTGTTGAAGAACACCAGGGCCGGAGCAAACCACAGGGCCATGAACAAGGGGACTGAAACAGCCAGGGACAGCAGCATGGCAAACAACAGGCCGCCAAAAGCGAAGCCCAGCCCGGCAGGGTGGCTGGACATAAGGGCTCCGGCGATGCTGGCCCCTCCGAGGACAAAGCCAAGCGCCAGAATCAGTAGCATCCCGGCCATATAGAAAACGCCCAGCAGGATCAGCGGGCTACTGTTGTGCTTGAAACCGGCAAGCAGGTCAGAGACGTCAGGACTCTCTCCGCTCGAAACTTTACGACAGGCCTGAAGCATTCCGGCGCCGAGCAATGGGGTTAACAAATGTGCGGCCAGAGTACCGATCAGCGGGACGATGTTCAGGCCCAAAACGATGACCAGAAACACCACGGTCAACGCGATCCATTGCCCGGGATAGGCCATAAACAAAACCCAGCCCTGGCGCAGCCATTCAAAGGCGTTTCCTGCCGCCACGGTTTGGCTGCTGCCGTTAAACGCTGGGGCGGGAAGCGGAAAGGTTTCCATGGTGTCGCTCGTTGGGAAAATGTGGGGAAAATGGGGCAGACCAATGCAATACGCGACCTGTTGCGCTATCGCGGCACAGGTCAGGACGTGCCATTGTTAGCTCAGAAGGTGCCAATCACCCACATCGGAACACTCAGTTGCGGAGTGCCCGGGGTGCTTAATGGGGAAAAGGTGCCATCACCGCTCTGATCGACCAGTGTGTAAGGGACGCCATGCTCGGGAGTGACGGTGATCCGGTAGAGTTTGCCATTGATCCGGTGCTCCTCGACCAGGTCGCCGTCGCGCATGATGATGGTCACCTGCGGCTGCACGCTATCGTCCATCAGCTCCATAGCCGGTGGTTTGGCTTCGGGTAACGCAGGCGCCCCCGACGGAGTTTGTGCCGCTGCAGGTGCGGTAACACCCGCCAGCAGGGCGATGAGAGCTAAAAAGCGACGCATGTCAATGATTTCCCGAAGTTTCCCAATAAGCTAGATTGTATTACAGATTGAGCAACATCTCGCGCTCGGCGGGCAGCGGAGCAAATCCCCGGGTTTCATAGTGGCGGAAAATGGCTTCGACGACATCCTCGGGTTTGTCGATGATCTGAATCAGGTCGAGGTCTTCCACGGAAATGACTTTCTCGTCGACCAGGGTGGTGCGGAACCAGTCAATCAGCCCGCGCCAGAAAGGTTCGTGCACCAGGATGATCGGGATTCTGCGGCTTTTCCCGGTCTGAATCAGGGTCAGTGCCTCGAGCAGTTCGTCGAGCGTGCCGAAGCCGCCGGGCATTACCACGTAGGCATTGGCAAAGCGCACGAACATGTACTTGCGGGCAAAAAAGTGGCGAAAGCTCTGCGAGATGTCCTGGTACTCGTTGGTCGATTGTTCCCGCGGAAGCTGGATGTTCAGACCGACACTCGGCGACTTGCCGAAGAACGCCCCCTTGTTGGCGGCTTCCATGATGCCCGGGCCGCCGCCGGAGATGACCGAAAAGCCGGCGTCCGACAGCTGCCGCGCGATGTCCTCGGTGAGTTTGTAGTAAGGCGAATCCGGGGAGGTGCGGGCGCTGCCAAAGATCGAAACCGCCGGGCGGATCGTCGACAGGCGCTGCGTGGCTTCGACGAACTCTGACATAATGCCAAAAACCCGCCAGGCTTCCTGCGATGCCGCGAATTTGGAAGAACTCGGATCAGCCAGCGGAGGAATTTTGTCTTTCTCGCTCATTTCATGCCTTAATAAGATGGTTATTCATTAACACTATGCCTACTCTGCTGCTGGTCGACGGATCGTCGTATCTCTACCGTGCTTTTCATGCCATGCCGGACCTGCGCAACTCGCAGGGTGAGCCGACTGGCGCCATCTACGGCGTTCTGAACATGCTACGCCGTCTGGATAGCGACTACAAGGCGCATGACATCGCTTACAAGGTCTGTGTCTTTGATGCCAAGGGCAAGACCTTCCGCGACGACTGGTATCCCGAATACAAGGCGACGCGTCCGCCGATGCCTGACGATCTGGTGCGCCAGATCGAGCCGATTCATACCGGCGTGGCCGCTTCCGGCTGGCCGATCCTGATGATCGATGGCGTCGAGGCCGACGATGTGATCGGCACCCTGGCCCGGCAGGCCGCGGCACAAGGTATTAAAGTGATCGTCTCGACCGGCGACAAGGACCTTGCGCAACTCGTCGACCCGAGGATTACGCTGGTCAACACCATGAGCAACGAAGTGCTCGACGAGGCCGGCGTGCTGGCCAAGTTCGGCGTGCCGCCGGAGCGTATCGTCGATTACCTGACGCTGATCGGCGACACCGTCGACAACGTTCCGGGCGTTAGCAAGGTCGGGCCCAAGACGGCGGTGAAATGGTTGGCGCAGTACGGTTCGCTCGATGGCGTGATCGCTGCCGCAGCAGATATCGGCGGGGTGGTCGGCGCGAACCTGCGCCAGGCGCTCGATTTTCTGCCGCTCGGGCGGCGACTGGTGACGGTGCGCTGCGACCTTGAGCTGCCACTGCAGCTGGCCGAACTCAAACCCCAGCCGATGAATCGGGAACGGTTGGCCGAGCTGTTTGCCCGCTACGAGATGAAATCGTGGCTCAAGGAAGTCAGCCAGTCCGTCGAAGCGCCCGCGAGCGCTGCCAAGACTCTAGCGTCACCGGCCGCCGAGCTCGCTCCGCCCTCCTCGTTGTTTACTCCTGACCGCAGCGCTTATGCCACCATCCTTGACTGGCCGAGCTTCGAACTCTGGTTGAAGAAAATCGAAGCCGCAGCGCTCACTGCACTCGATACCGAAACCACCAGTCTCGATCCGTTTGCTGCGCGCATCGTCGGCATCTCCTTCGCCGTTGCTGTTGGAGAGGCGGCTTACCTGCCGCTGGCTCATGATTACGCCGGCGCGCCGGAGCAATTACCCTGCGAGCAAGTCCTGGCGCGCCTCAAACCCTGGCTGGAAGCGCCGCAGCACGCCAAAATCGGCCAGAACCTCAAATATGATCAGCATGTTTTTGCCAACCACGGCATTGCCCTCGCCGGTGTTGCGCACGATACGCTGCTGCAGTCCTACGTGCTCGAAGCCGGCAAGGAGGGCGTGCGCGGTCACGACCTCGGACAACTGGCCTTGCGCCACCTCGGCTTGCAGACCATATCTTTCGAGCAGCTGTGCGGCAAGGGCGTCAATCAGATCGGCTTCAATCAGGTCGCCGTCGAACAGGCGTCCGAGTACGGTGCCGAGGATTCCGATCTGTGCCTGCAACTGCACGCCCGGTTGTTTCCGCAGATTGAGGAAAGTCAGGGCCTGGCGAAGGTCTACGGCGAAATCGAAATCCCCTCGCGTGAAATCCTGTTCCGCATGGAGCGCACCGGGGTGTTGATTGATTCAGACCTGCTGGCGCAGCAAAGCAAGGAGCTCGGGCAGCGGCTGATGGAGCTGGAGGCGCTCGCGCACGAAGCAGCCGGGCAGCCGTTCAACGTCAATTCACCGAAGCAACTGGCCGAAATCCTGTTTGTGAAACTCGGTCTGCCGGTGAAAAAGAAAACCCCTTCTGGTACCCCCTCGACTGACGAGGAGGTGTTGTCCGAACTGGCGCTCGATTATCCCCTGCCGAAGCTGCTGCTCGAGTCGCGCCAGCTGGCCAAGCTCAAAGGAACCTATACTGACAAGCTGCCGAAAATGGTCAATGCCCAGACCGGGCGTGTGCATACCAGCTATGCGCAGGCCGTGGCCGTCACCGGTCGCCTCGCTTCCAGTGACCCCAACCTGCAGAACATCCCGGTGCGCAGCGCTGAAGGTCGACGTATCCGCGCCGCCTTCATCGCGCCGCCCGGAAGTCATTTCGTTTCCGCCGACTACTCGCAGATCGAATTGCGCATCATGGCGCACCTCTCGGAAGACGCCCGCCTGCTCGAAGCCTTTGCTCAGGGTGAAGACGTGCACCGCGCTACCGCCGCCGAGATCTTTGGTGTAACCCCGATCGAGGTTGGTTCGGATCAGCGGCGAGTGGCCAAGGTCATCAACTTCGGATTGATCTACGGCATGAGCGCCTTCGGCCTGGCGCGCCAGCTCGATCTCGAGCGCAGTGCGGCGCAGGCCTACATCGAACGCTATTTCACGCGCTATCCCGGCGTCGCCCGTTACATGGAAAACACCCGTAACACCGCGAAGATCGAGGGGTACGTCGAAACCGTTTTTGGCCGCCGCCTGTGGCTACCGGAAATCCGCGCCGCGCAGGTGGGTCGCCGTCAGGGTGCCGAACGCGCGGCGATCAACGCCCCGATGCAGGGCACCGCCGCCGACCTGATCAAGCTGGCGATGATCGCCGTGCAGGACTGGATCGACCGCGAACAACTCAAATCGCGTCTGATTATGCAGGTACATGACGAACTTATTCTCGAAGTGCCGGACGATGAACTCTCGAGAGTGCGCATCGAGCTACCGCCGCTAATGACCCATGTGGCCAAGCTGCGCGTGCCGCTGGCGGTCGAAGTCGGCGTGGGGGCGAATTGGGATCAGGCGCACTGAACGTTCAGGAAGGGTTTTAATGCTTGGTTTTCATAACGAGGAGTGCGGTCTCACGACCCCTTGCCACGACATCATATTATGACGCTCATTCATTTGATTTATGTCAGCAGGGCCAGCATCGAATGCGACGATGCTGAACTCGACACAATGCTTGAATCCTCTGTGCGCCACAATGCGACACAACATGTGACGGGTATGCTCCTTTACTCTGGTGGCAACTTCATGCAGGTTCTTGAAGGCGAGGATACAGCGGTCGATGAGACCTACGGTCGCATCGCCAAGGATCATCGCCACAAAGGACTTATTGTGGTGGTACGCGAGCCGATTAAGAAGCGTGACTTTGAAAGCTGGAGCATGGGTTTTCGTCGCCTTAACCAGACCGATGCGGCTGCTCATCCTAACTTAGCGGCATTTTTTGAATATGGATTCGATGCGGAAAGAATGGGCGATCATCCCCGCGTGGCGACGGAACTGCTTATGAGATTCGGCCCCGGTCAGCATTAGGCCATTCCACCGTCATCTCCGAAGCAGCCAAACTGACAGTTCGCTTGGCTACAAACTAGCTGTTCCACGAAGAAATCTAGGCGCTGCGATAAGCCTTGGCCGTGTCGATCAGGCGTTGCGCCAGGGCGCTGACTTCGGCGAAACCGCGACCATGTGCTCGCTCACTGAGCGTACCGCATCGACGTCGGATTTGGCTAGGCGCGAGGCTTCTCTGGTTTTGCCCAGCACTTGAGAATGCGTATTGAGCTGCCGCCCCTAATGACCCACGTCGCCAAGCTGTGCGTGCCGTTGGCGGCTGAAATCGCGTAGGGGCGAATTGGGATCCGGCGCTCTGAGCGCAGCAATCGCAGGCGGTGTTCCAGCGGGCGGGGGCAGTGTGCTTTTATATGTTGGTGATGACGACATTGCTTCATTAAAGAGATTAGAATTACGGAACACGATGGAGGAGGCTCGAATGAAAAAGCTGGCACTGGTTTTATCCACATTTTTGGTGTCAACCGCGTTTGCTCAATCGAAGAATTTTGAAGGCCTTGGCGTGGCCTTTGATTATTCCCTCAATTCAATTACCGATGTGTCCAATCCGGGTAGCAGTGTAACCACCAGGAGCGGTATTCCTAGCCTTACCATCGATTTTAATAAGGCCATTTCAAACAAAATCCTCCTGGGGGTCTATGGTACTTATGACCTGGCAACAACGGACACCTCAGGCTCAGACCCGGATGCCCAGCATCCCTTTGAGTTGGGCGCTAAAACCGGATTTGCTTTTACCGAATCCTTGATGGGCTATGTCAAGCTGGGGTATTCGTGGTCAAGATACAGCTCACAAGGATATTACAAATGGCTTGAGGGGCCATCTTATGGCCTTGGCGTTGAATACCTGATATCCAAAAGCCTCTTTACCCGTGCCGAAATCTCTCAGCAAAACTATAAAAAAATCTATTGGAGTGATGGTAGCACGGACAAGATGAACATTAACTCTGTCGGTGTCTCCATCGGTTACCGTTTTTAGAGCAGGCAACAAGAGCCCGCTTGCCATTGCCGGGCTATTTAAAATCAACCTGCATTTGCTCGGTAATCGTTTGTCCTGCGCTCGTTGCCGCACATAATCCGGCATAGCTTTTGAACGTTGGCGGTGGAGAAATTCCTTCAGCGAGCAGACGCCCGTTAGGCGCTTCGATAAGCCTTGGCCGTGTCAATCAGGCGTTGCGCGA